>DATHLI010000114.1:0-5240 GCA_035488355.1 bacterium
CCAAGCGCTGCATCAACTCCTCGTCGCTCGCCTCCCGGGCATCCCGGCCGGCGCCCTCAGTGGGCTCGGGGCCGGACCGCTCCCCGCGCGTCTTTCGCCAGCCCCATCGCGGGCGCTCGCTCGACATCGTCAGTTTCCGGCCACCGTGGTGATGCGCATGACTGCTCACCTCCTTATACACCACGGGGGCCGGTTTGGATTGGATTTGGATAACACCCCACGCCCGCAATCCATGCTTGGGGTTTCGGTGTACTAGGCGATGAACGGTTCACAGATGGACATCATCGACGAAAGGAGGGAGGACAATGAGCAAGATCCTGGCACTGCTGGTGTTGGGCGCATCAATCGCCGTCACCGGAGCGACCGCGTTCGCCGAGTCTGACGCGGTGGAGCCGATGCTGACGAACACCCAGGCGCCGCAGATCATCACTCCGAGCGGCCCTGTCTACCAGGGCACGCTTGCGGGCGACAGCGGTCCGTCGTTCAACGAGCTGCGCTGGCATGAGCAAGAGGGGAGCCGATAGCCCCCGGATGACGCTGCCGGTCGCCTGCCTCGCGCAGGCGGCTGGCGGCGCAGCTCAACTGCCCGAGGGCGCGCGCAGGCACGCGTGGCGAAAGGAAGCGGCAGATATGCATCTCATGCGAAGGGTGAGTCCGTGGCTTGTGGCACTGCTGCTCTATCTGCTGGTCTCTCCGGATGGATCGGTGTATGGACCGTTCGACGGGTACGCTGGCTGCTGGACGTACCGCGGGGACCGGGGACTCAGCGGGCCGTGCCTGAGTGCCTGGCCATGAAGCGGGGGTGACTTCGCCAGAGAGGAACGGCGCCCGACGCTGACGGGCGAAGGCCGATACCCGATCAACAGCGATTACTTAAGCAAACTCCGCACGGACCCTCCCGCCGCACAACTGCACGACCCGGTCAAAAGCGAACCTGCACGATCCACACAGGGGACACAGGCACCGCGGTATCTCCCGCATCGTATCCCGCCGGCCGGCCTTGAGGCGACGTCGTGGAGCCGGGGCCGGAGGCCGAATCCTGGGGCTTCCCCTCGTCCCGGTGGATCTCGAGGGCCGGTCCGTAACCGGCGCCACCCTCCGCAAAGCTCGTAGACGGCACAAGAGTCAGAACCAGTCCCAATGTCACCAGCGCCAGCGCATGTCGCATCTTTTTTCCTCCGTTGGTGAGCGGCGATGAAGCCGTTGTCATATCACTCGTTAATACACGCGCGGCACGCCGCCGGATGCCCGGATTCCACCGTATTGCGAAGTCTTTACATTTTCTCCGCGCCGCGCAATCTGCCGGTCGGGCGCTGGTGTATTTGCGAGTGAAATGGCGCAAGAGAGAGGAGATCGGTCGTCATGAACATCTGGAGTCAGCGTCCAATCGTCCGAGGGCCCGCGGCTCTGCTCGCGAGCCTCGTCCCTGTCGTGCTCTTCGCGGTGGCCTGGGCCCCGGCCGGACAGGCCGCGCCGGCCGCCCAACTCGCCCTGACATCGGCCAGGGCCGCACCAAAGGCGTATATCGCGCTTCATGATGAAGGCGTCCTCGCGGTGCTCGACACCGGCGCGAACACCGTCCTCGGCTATATCCCGGTCCCATTGGGTGCGCACGGCGTGGCGATGACGCCCGACGGACGCAAAGTGTATGTGGGCAGCGACCAGTTCTCAACTGTGAGCGTCATCGACACAGCCACGGACGCGATCGTCACGCAGATCGAGGTGGGGACAAGTCCACACGGCCTGTCGATCTCATCGGACGGACGGCAGCTCGTCGTGTCCGTCCGGGGCGAGGACGACGTGGTCATCGTCGACACCACCACCGACCGGATCACCGGCCGGGTGTCCATTGCCGGGCCCGACAGGAGCGCGATCAGCCCTGATGGTCGCATCGCGTATGTCGGCTCGACGTCGCCGGGTGATAGCGCCTTGGCGATCGTTGACCTCACGAGACCCGCGCAAATCGGCAGGGTCCTGCTGAGCCGCGCTCCGCGCGCGCTCGCCTTCAGCCCCGATGGGAAACGCTTATATTTTACGCTCGATGGCTCGGACGCCCTGCATGTGCTCGACACTGGACGCAACAGGATCGAGGCCTCGATACCTGCCGGCGCGGCGCCCCATGGCCTTGTATCGGCCGGGACCGCCTATGGGGAACTCGTCCTGAGCCAGCCGCGGAACGAATTGGAGATTCTCGACCCCATACGAAACACCGTCAGCGGGACCGTGCCGGTAGGGAAGTTACCCCGCGGAATCGCCACCAGCGCCGATGAACGGACGGCGTACGTGACCAACGAAGGGTCCGGCGACGTGTCG
Organism: bacterium; assembly: GCA_035488355.1. Lineage (GTDB taxonomy): Bacteria > Sysuimicrobiota > Sysuimicrobiia > Sysuimicrobiales > Segetimicrobiaceae > Segetimicrobium. Next base: position 2,314 of record DATHLI010000114.1, read on the forward strand.
GTTGTTGATCTCGTCCTCCGCAAGGTGACGGCCACCATCACCATCGATACGCTGGGTGGCGCCCCGGGAGAGATCGTCGTGCAGCCGCGTGTGATCGCGCCCTTGCTCCACTCCAGGATGCCCCTGCCCCACGCAGGCACCTGAGCCGGGCCCGCGGAGGGCGCCGCCACGGAGGAGACCCCGATCCGGCGGGGCGAACTGATCCGGCAGATCACGCCCCGTCCGGGAGAGGCGGCCCATGAGCGATCCGCTGGCGTTCCTCGATGACGAGATCGCAGAGCTCCGCGAACGCGGGCTGTTCCGCTGGCCGCGGGAGCTGCAGGGCGAGCAGGCTCCGGTGTGCATGTACGACGGCCGGCGCGTCATCAACCTCTGCTCGAACAACTACCTCGGGCTGGCGTCCGACCCCCGGCTCAAGGAGGCCGCGCGGCGGGCGATCGACGAGTACGGGGTCGGCTCGGGTGCGGTGCGGACCATCGCGGGCAACATGACCATCCACCAGGCGCTGGAGCGGCGCCTGGCGGCGTTCAAGCGCGCCGAGGCGGCGCTGCTCTTCCAGTCCGGCTTCACCGCGAACGCCGGCACCGTCGCCGCGCTCCTCGGCAAGGAAGACGTCGTCGTCAGCGACGAGCTGAACCACGCCAGTATCATCGACGGCTGCCGGCTCAGCGGCGCGGAGCGAAAGGTCTTTCCGCACAAGGACATCGCCGCGGCGCGGCGGTGCCTGGAGACGTCCCGCACTGCGCGGCGCGTGCTCGTGATCACCGACGGCGTGTTCAGCATGGACGGCGATCTCGCGCGGCTCGCCGACCTGGCGGCGCTCGCGCGCGAGTTCGGCGCGATCATGATGGTGGACGATGCCCACGCCAGCGGGGTGGTGGGCGCGGGCGGCCGGGGGACCGTCGAGCACTTCCACCTGCACGGCATGGTGGACATCCAGGTCGGCACGCTCAGCAAGGCGTGGGCGTGTCTCGGCGGCTACGTCGCCGGCAGCCGGCGGCTCGTGGAGTACCTGATGAACCGGGCCCGGCCGCTGCTGTTCAGCACGTCGCATCCGCCCTCGGTCGCCGCGACCGCGATCGCGGCGCTCGACCTCATCGAAGCGGAGCCGGGGCTGATCGACCGGTTGTGGGAGAACACCCGCTTCTTCAAGGCCGGCCTGCGAGACCTGGGGTACGACACGGGGTTGAGCGAGACGCCGATCACGCCGGTCATGATCGGGGACGAGGCGCAGGCGATGCGGTTCTCCGACCGCCTCTTCGAGGAAGGCGTGTTCGCGCTCGGCATCGCCTACCCCACGGTCCCGCGCGGGAAGGCGCGCGTGCGGACGATCGTGACGGCTGGGCACACGCGGGACGATCTCTCCCGGGCCCTGGACGTCTTAGGACGGGTCGGCCGTGGGTTGGGGCTGATCCACTAGGCCGATCGAACAGGGTAAGCCGCGGGCGGCCGCCGGGATGGATGCTATACTAAAGAGATCATGCCCGAGTTTCTCACCCCAGTGACGCCGGCGGAAGCCCACGCCCGCTTCGCCCGAGTCTATACCCCACGGCCCCGGGGCACCGAGCGGGTGTCGCTCCGCGACGCCCACCGCCGGGTCCTGGCCCGCGATATCGTCGCCACGGAAGACCTGCCCGAGTTCGACAAAGCCACGGTGGACGGGTACGCGGTGCGCGCCGCGGACACCGCGGATGCCTCCGAGCGCCGCCCCGCTTCCCTGACGATCGCCGGCGAGGTGCAGATGGGCTCGGCGCCGTCTTTCGCGGTCGGCGCGGGCGAGGCGGCCCGGATGCCGACGGGAGGCATGGTGCCGCGGGGGGCCGACGCCATCATCATGCTGGAGCAGGTCGAGGCCCACGGCGGCACGGCCATTCAGGCGAAGCGCCGGGTCGCTCCCGGCGAGAACGTGCTCCGCCGGGCGGAGGATGTGAAGCGCGGGGAGGCCGTCCTCCGCCGGGGCGCGCGTCTCCGGCCGCAGGACGTGGGGCTGCTCGCCGGCATCGGCGTCGTCGACGTCGAGGTGTACCTCCGCCCCCGCGTGGCGGTGCTCGCCACCGGCGACGAGATCATCCCGCCCGATCGCCGCCCCGGCCCCGGCGAGGTGCGCGACATCAATACCTACACGCTCTCGGCGCGCGTTGAGCAGGAGGGAGGGACCGCTGAGGTGTACGGGATCATCCCGGACGACCGGGAGGTGCTCCTGCAGACCCTGCGGTCGGCCCGCGCGGCCACGGACCTCGTGCTCGTCAGCGGGGGAAGTTCGGTCGGAGCGAAGGACGCGGTGGCCTGGGCGATCAACACGATGGGGGCCCCGGGGGTCGTGGTGCACGGGGTGCGCATCAAGCCGGGGAAGCCGACGATCCTGGGGCTCGTCGACGGCACGCCGGTCATCGGGCTGCCCGGGCATACCGTCAGCGGCCTGGTGATCTTCGACGTGTTTGTCCGCGACCTGCTCCGCGGGCTCGCGGGGCGGACGGCGCCGCGTGAGTTCGGCAGGATCGTTCGGGCCCGGCTGGGCCGCCGCGTGCCGCCGGCGGGCGGCCGGGAGGACCACGTCCGCGTGTCCCTGGAAGAGCGGGACGGCGGGGTGTGGGCGGTGCCGCAGCTCGGGAAGTCCGGGGTCATCACGACGATGACCCGGGCCGACGGCGTGGTCGTGGTGCCCCTCGGACAGGATGGTCTCGAGGAGGGCGCCGAGGTGGACGTCGAGTTGTTCGAGCCGTAGCCGCGGTGCTCACCGGGAGGGATGCGCGATGTTCGTTCCCCTGACTCCGCTCGACTACAAGCGGCGGGCGGTGCGGAATTTCGGCGACAAGATCGGCGTCATCGACGGGGAGCGGCGCTTTACCTACCGGGAGTTCGGCGAGCGCGCCGATCGTCTCGCCGGCGCCCTCCGCGCCCTCGACGTGGCGCCGGGCGACCGGGTG
>DATHLI010000115.1:0-3872 GCA_035488355.1 bacterium
GTTGAACGTCGCGTAGAGGAGCGTGCGCGTGTGATCCTTGGGGTCGACCCAGAGGTAGAACTCATGGTAGACGTTCGGGCCGAGATCGATCGTCGCCCTGAGGACCGGCCGCGTGCAGTCGGCGATGTTGTACATCCTGAAGTTGTTGACCGTCCCGTCCGCCCCCGTCGGGTTCTCCCACGTGGCGTCGCCCTTCCGGAGCCGAAAGTTGCCGATCACCAGCAGATTGAGATCGCCGAACGCGCGCATGTCGCGAGACGAGCTGAGCGGGATGCCGGGGACGAACCCCGCGACCACCAGCAGCCGGGGGTTCGTGATATCGACGATCAGCGTGTCCTGGAGCCCGTTCCGGCTGCCGACGTACGCGCAGGTCTTCGCGATCGCCAGCGGCGCGTTCATCCCCCTCGGGACCCCTTCGCCGGACAGGCGGCTTCCGGGCGGGTTCACCAGCGAGGCGTGCCCCACGAGGGCGAAATTGGAGACCTGCGGCAGCTTGTCGGCATCCCGCCGCAGCGCGCCGACGGCCTCGTAGACGCCGCCGTTCGCGGCAGGCTGCCCGCCGACCTGAATCGTCAGGGCGGAGATGACGACCAGGGAAGCCCCCGCCAGCGCAACAAGCGTTCGCATACACCGTCCCCCTTCCTGAGCCACCGCACGGTGTGCCTGCGCCGGCTCACGGCGTGCCTGCGCCGGGTGCAGGATTAGTACGATTTCGGCAATCCCAGGACCTTGTTTCCCAGAAACGCCAGCACGAGGTTGTTGCTGACCGGGGCCACCGAGAACAGCCGGGTTTCCCGGAACTTTCGCTCGACGTCGTAGTCGCGGGCGAACCCGTATCCCCCGAAGGTCGTCAGGCAGACGTTGGCCGCTTCCCAGGCCGCGTCGGAGGCCAGCAGCTTCGCCATGTTCGCCTCGGCCCCGCACGGCTCTTCGCGGTCGAACCTGGCCGCGGCATGAAAGCGCATCAGATCGGCCGCCTCGACGTGCGCGAAGGCCTGGGCGATGGGAAACTGGACCCCTTGATTCGCGCCGATCGGCCGGCCGAACACGACGCGCTCGCGGCCGTAGGCGGCCGCCCGGTCGATGAACCAGCGGCCGTCGCCGATCGCCTCGGCGGCCAGCAGGATCCGCTCGGCGTTCCAGCCGTCGATGATGTACCGGAACCCGCGGCCCTCCTCGCCGATGAGGTTCTCGGCCGGGACCTCGACATCCTCAAAGAACACCACGTTCGAGTGATGATTCAGCATCAACTCGAGCGGCTGCACGTCCAGTTTCCCGCGGACATCTCGCAGATCCACGAGAAACACCGAGAGGCCCTGCGTCTTGTCGGTGAGCTCGTCGTAGGGCGTCGTGCGGGCCAGCAGCATCATCAGGTCGGACTGCTTCACCCGGGAAATGAACACCTTCTGCCCGTTGACGACGTACCGATCGCCCCGGCGGACGGCGGTGGTCTGGATCCGCGTCGTCTCCGACCCGGAGGCCGCCTCGGTTACGGCAAAGGCCTGGAGCCGGAGCTCGCCGCGCGCGATCCGCGGCAGGTACCGGCGCTTTTGCTCGTCGCTCCCCCAGCGGAGCAGCGTGCCCATCGTGTACATCTGCGCGTGGCAGGCGCCCGCGCTGCCCCCGGAGCGGTTGATCTCTTCGAGGATGATGCTCGCCTCGGTGAGGCCCAGCCCCGATCCCCCGTAGGCTTCAGGGATGAGGGCCGCGAGATAGCCGGAGGCGGTCAGCGCGTCCACGAAGGCCGCCGGGTACTCCTCGGCCTTGTCGACGGCGCGCCAGTACTCGTCCGGGAACTTCTTGCACAGCCGGCGGACATTCTCCCGAATCGCCTGCCCTTCACGATCGCTGGATCCGCCATCTGCTCGGAGCTCCGGCATCGTCGTGACTCCTTCGTTTATCCGCCGGCCCGGCCGCATCCCTGCGGCCGCGCGAGGGCGGCGGGTGGCTTACACGCGGAACGTGCTCGACAGCTCGGGCGGGAAGAGCTCGTCCGGCGCCACCGCCCGGTGGGCGATGCCTTGCTCGAATGCGTACCGGCAGAAGGCGTCCAGCGTCGTTTGGTTGGGCGCCAGCCCGTACGGCCAGTAGTCGTTGCCGAACAGCGGCCGCCAGCGGTCCGCGTGATCGGGCACCCACGGGACGGGGACGCGCGAGGCGGTGAGGTCGAAGATCCGCCGGAGGCTCCGGCGGCGCGCTTCATCGAACGCCTTGTAGAGGTTCATCGCCACCCAGCGGTTGCGCTCGTAGATGTCGCCCCGGATCGCGACGACATGCATGATCGGAAAGATCCCCGTCGTCCGCCAGTACTCCGCTTCCACGGTGGGGGCGTCGCGGAACAGCCGGACGATCGACGGATCGCCCCGCTCGAACGGCTCCGGGGGATGGGCGGTGATCGCCGCGTCGAGCTCGCCCGATGCCAGCATCCCGCTCAGCGTCGCCTCGGGCGCCCGGCGGAGGCGGACGCCCTGGGGCAGCCGCAGCTCCACTTTTTCCGTCCGTCCCGGCTGGTTGACCCCCGCCTGCACCCATTCGATCGCGGAGAGCTGCAGCCCGTACTGATGCATCAGGGAGCCCCGGGCATAGATCCCCGCCGTCTGCGCCCATTCGGGCACGCCGACCCGCTTTCCCGCCAGCCGCGCGGGATCGGTCACATCGGATTCGCGGCGGACGTAGATCGCCGAATGTCTGAAAGTGCGGTTCGGGAAGACGGGGATCGCGACCATCGAGCGATCGCCCTGCGAGAGCAGCGAGACATACTTGCCGAGCGACATCTCCGAGACGTCCCACTCGCGAAAGTTGGTGAAGCGAAAATGGATCTCCTCGATCGGCAGGCTGAGATGGGTGAGGTCGATGCCGTCCACCGGCACCGCGCCGCTCGTCAGGTCGCGCGTGTGATCGTACTCGCCGATCGCCAGGGTCAGGTGGAGCCTGCTCATCGGGGGTCCCCTCCCATGGGGCCTGGAATGGTTCGCTCACCGCCGCCGGCCGTCGGGCGCGGGCCGCTGCCGAGGACGGACCTGAGGCGCTCGGTCAACCCCGCCGTCCCGCCATCCGGCGTGTCCACACGGGTGGCGGCAACGCCGAGGTAGCGATGGATGACCTCGGGCGCCCGCAGGAGCTCTTTTCCGTTTCCGGACAGCACGCCCCGCCCCGTCTCCAGCACGTAGCCGCGGTCGGCGATGGCGAGGCTCAGCCGGGCGTTCTGCTCGACGAGCAGGATGCCGACGCCGGCCCGGCGTAGGCGGCGGAGCACCTTGAAGATCTCCACGACCAGCACCGGCGCGAGGCCCAGCGAGGGTTCGTCCAGGAGGAGCAGCCGCGGCCGCGCCATCAAGCCTCGGGCGATCGCCAGCATCTGCTGCTGGCCGCCGGAGAGCAGGGACGCTTCATCCGCCAGGCGGCCGGAGAGGGCGGGAAAGGTGTGGCATACCTCCTCGATCCGCGCGGCCACCTCGGCCCGGGTGAGTTGCCGGAGCCGGCCGTACGCCCCGAGCAGCAGATTGTCGACAACGCTCAGCCGTCCAAACACCTGGCGTCCTTCGGGCACGTGGGCGACGCCGAGCCGGACGATGCGGGCGGGCGAGGCGCCGGCGATGGACTCGCCGCTCAGCCGGATCGTCCCGGCCGTGGGGGAGAGCAGGCCGGAGATGCACTTGAGCAGCGTCGATTTGCCGGCCCCGTTGGCGCCCACCAGCGCGACGAGCTCGCCCGGCCCCACGTCAAGGTCCACGCCCCTGAGCACGTCGACCTCCCCGTAGCCGGCGCGGAGGCCCCGCACCTCCAACATCTGCGTGCGGTCGGCTTCACCCTGGTTAGGAGTCCCCGCAGGGGGCAACATCTGCGTGCGGTCGGCTTCACCCTGGTTAGGA
>DATHLI010000116.1:0-1844 GCA_035488355.1 bacterium
CGTCTACCGCAACTGCAGTTACGGCCCGTGGCGCCGCGGCCTGGCGAAGGTGGACAAGGAAGAGAACTTCCACCTCCGTCACGGGGAGAACGGGATGCGGCGGCTGGCCGCCTCCCACCGGGAGGAGATCCAGCGGGCCATTGATTGGATGTTTCCGATGACGGTGGAGTGGTTCGGCCTCCCCGATTCCCTCAAGACCCACGGCAGGCAGATCGGGTACCGGCTGAAGGGGAGCACGAACGACCAGCTCCGCCAGACGTGGCTGCGCACGGCCGTGCCACTGTGCGAGAGCCTCGGGTTCGCGGTGCCCGCCCACCGCGATCCGGCGACCGACACCTACGTCCTGGACTATCCGCTCCCGGTGGACTTCGACGAGGGCGAGCGCCGGTGGCTGATGGACCGGCCGATCACGTGGGACGACGTGCTGGTCCGGTGGAAGCGGCGCGGCCCCGGCAACGCGATGTTCATCGAAATGCTCCAGCGGGGCCGCCGGCAGATGCGGCAGTTCGTGGGCCAGCACTGACGCCCCAACGCATGCGCGCGGCAGAGCAGCCCCCCGCGGCAGAGCAGCGCCCCGCGCCCGAGCAGCGCCCCGCGACAGCGCGGCGCCCGGCGCCCGAGCCGCGTCCCGCGCTCACCCCCGAAGGGGTGCTGTCGGCCCTCACGGAGGTGACCGACCCCGAATGGCCGGTCAGCATCGTGGACATGGGGCTCGTCTACGGGGTGGCGGTGGAGGCGGGGACCGTGACGCTCACCCTGACCTTCACGGCGACCGCATGCCCGTGCATGGAGATGATCCAGGACGATATCCGCGAGCGGCTCCTGCGGGTCCCGGGGGTCCGGGACGTCGCCATCGCCGTCTCCTGGGATCCCCCGTGGACGAAGGACCGGCTGAGCGAGCGCGGGCGCCAGGCGCTGCGCCGGTGCGGGGTGAGCGTGTGACGGGGGCGGCGTGAAGACCATCGGCAGCGAGCCGGTCTACGAAGTCTTCGCGCGCCGGGTGGACGGCGAGCCGCTCCGGCACGTCGGCAGCGTGGCCGCGCCCGACGACGCCCTGGCGCGCGTCTACGCGCGCAGCATCTACGACGAGGAGTCGTGGATCGAGATGTTCGTGGTGCCGCGGCGCGCGGTCATCCCGGTCGAATCCGTCCGCACCGAAGCCATCGACGCCCACGCGTGACGAGGGATCCGTGAGCACGCCGCTGCTGGACCGGCCCTCGGCGCTCCCGCCCGATGCCCTTCCGCCGCTCGTCGACTTCGTCGTCGCCCTCGCCGACAACAAGCATGCGCTGGGGCTCCGGTACGGCGAGTGGTGCAGCAGCGGGCCGACGATCGAGGCCGGAGTCGCCGCGACCGCCATGGCCCAGGACGAATTGGGGCACGCCCGCGTCCTGTACGGGCTGCTGGAGGAGCTGCCGGGGGCGCCTCACCGCTCCGAACACGAGTGGGCCGCGGAGGACGCCCGCACGGTCGGGCTACTCGAGCAGCCGTTGTCGAGCTGGCCCCACCTGATCGTCGCCAACGCCCTGCTGGACCAGGCGCTGACGCAGATGCTGGACGCCGCCGCGGAGTCGCGCTACCTGCCGCTCCGGCAGCGCGCCCGCAAGTTGATCGAGGAGGAGCGGTTCCACGCGATCCACGGGCAGGGGTGGCTGCTACAGCTGGCCGCGGAAGGACCGGACGTCCGCGCGGGGCTCGAAGGGATCATCCGGCAGGCGTGGGCGGATACGCTGTGCTGGTTCGGGCCCGATGCGGGCGGCGCGCTCGCGCCGCTGGTCGCACTCGGTGTGCTGCGGGAGGCCGGGGAATCAGCGCGTCAGCGATTCTTGCGGATGTTCGGTCCG
>DATHLI010000117.1:0-1707 GCA_035488355.1 bacterium
CTCTCCGACGTGCTCCCCAAAGGCTGGTACGCCGCCTACGTGACCACCGGCGATGTCATGCGCAACGATCCCAAACTGCTGCAGGACGCCGTCTCGGCGCTGGTGGAGGCCAACCGGTTCATCTACAAGAACCGCGGCCGCACGATCGAGATCGGCGTCAAGTTCACGAAGTTCGACCCGGACATCGTGGCCCGCACGTACGACGCGCTGGCGGCGCGCGGAATCTGGCCGGTCAACGAGGGGCTGCGCCGGGACGTGGTCGAGGCCGGTCTGGACCAAGAGGTGCTGAACGGCACGATCACGCCGGACGTCAAACCGGCCTACGACCAGGTGGTGCAGCTGGGCTTCGTCACCGCGGCGATGACCAAACTGGGCCGGTGGACGGGCGACCCGCGGTGGCAGTAGCGGACCCCACGCTCAGCCGCGTCGTCCAGAGCTGGCAGCCCCGGTTTCTGGCGAACGGGATCGACCCCAACGACTACCAGCGGACGGTCTCCGGCCTCGCGGCCTGGGCTGAGTGGTACGCGGCCTGGATGAGGCTCGGCGGGGAGCACGAGCAGCTGGCTCGGGACGCCTCGCGGGACGGCCGGGAGATGACCGCCGGTGAGGCCTATTACCGGGCGGCGCTCGCCTATCACTTCGCCGTCTTCAGCTGGGTCCACAACCTCGACGAGTACGACGCGGGGCACCAAAAGCGCGTCGACTGCTACCGCAACGCCCTGCCCTTCCTGGATCCTCCCGGCGCACGCGTCGAGTTTCCGCTGGAGACGATCCGGATCCCGGCGTATCTCCGGAAACCCCGCGGCCCGGCCCGTCCGCCGGTCGTGCTCTTTCTCTCCGGCCTGGACTCCGCCAAGGAGGAGCACGCCACGTTCGAAGCGTTCTTCCTCAGGCGCGGACTCGCGACCCTGACCCTGGACGGCCCCGGCCAGGGCGAGACCTGGTATCAGATGAAGATGCGGGTGGACTTCGAGGTCACCGCGTCGAGCGCGATCGACTACCTGCTGTCGCGCCGGGATGTCGACGGGACGCGGGTGGGCATCTGCGGGGTCAGCCTGGGCGGGTACCTGGCGCCCCGCTGCGCCGCGTTCGAGCCGCGCCTCAGGGCGGTGGCGTCCTGCGGCGGACTGCACAGCCTCGAGGAGGGCCGGCTGCACGAGGGGATTCACCTCGCCCGCTGGCTGCACATCTGGGGCGCGCGGGACCCGGGCGAACTGCGGGAAAAATCCCGGGGCGCGACCCTCTCGGGGGTGGCCCGCAACATCACCTGCCCGCTCCTGGTCGTCCACGGCGAGCGGGACAACCTGATCCCGCCCGAAGACGCCCACCGCACCTACGAGCAGGCGGGCGGCCCGAAGCGGTGGGTCTGCTACCCCGAGGGCAACCACGTCTGCAACAACATCATCTACAAGTACCGGCCGCTGGTGGCCGATTTCATGGCGGAGCATCTCTGCTGAGCCCATAGCCTGTACGCGCCGATTAGGGAATAATCGTCTTGGATCGACCCCGCTGACCCACGGACCGGCGAGGAGGCATGTGGTGAGCAACGGCGAGTTCGAGGCCATCCGGCGCTCGCTCGATCAGCGCGCATCGTTCGTCCCCATGCGCGGCACGCCCTATTACGAGGACGCGATCTACGACCGGTTTCCGGAGGAGGAGTACCGGCGCCGCTATGAGCGCACGCGCGCCAAGATGGCGCGGCTGGGG
>DATHLI010000118.1:0-2909 GCA_035488355.1 bacterium
GGAGATCCGGATCAGCTTGTTGATCGTCTCGACCATGTGGACGGGGATGCGGATCGTCCGCGCCTGGTCGGCGAGGGCCCGGGTGATCGCCTGGCGGATCCACCAGGTGGCGTAGGTGCTGAACTTGTAGCCCTTGCGCCAATCGAACTTCTCGACGGCGCGGATCAGCCCGAGGTTGCCTTCCTGGATCAGGTCCAGGAACAGCATGCCGCGGCCGACATACTTCTTGGCGATGCTCACGACCAGGCGGAGGTTGGCCTCGATGAGCCGGCGCTTCGCCTCCTCGTCCCCCCGCTCCATCCGCTTGGCCAGCTTGATCTCATCGGCCGAGTTGAGCAGGGGAACCTTCCCGATCTCCTTGAGGTACATCCGGACGGGGTCGTCGATGCTGACCCCCTCCAGCGGCTCCAGGGGGGCTTCGGGCTCTTCCTCGTCGTCTGAGCGCTTCTCGGCCTCCTTGGGATCGTCGACGACCTTGATCTCAAGGTCGACCAGCATCCCGTAGATGCGGTCATACTCGTCGAGGTTGTGCTCGACCTCGGGGACGGTCTCCTGGATCTCGTCGTACGTGACGTACCCGCGCTTGCGCCCCAACTCGACGAGCGCGCGCAGTTCGGCCGAGAGGGTGCTCAGCACCTTCTCGGCGTCCGCCTTCTTCCTCGGCGGGGCCGCCGAATTCGACCCTGAGATCGCCTGTGCTTTACGTGGCTTGGGCACTGCCCTTCAACTCCCTGTATGCTTCCTGCAACTCGGCCGTCAGCGTCCCGAGGCGCGCGCCATCCCCGGCGCGCTCGGCCTGCTCGACGGCATCGCGCAGCGCATCGACCTGCTCCTGCAGCCGGAACTTCCGGAGCCGCCGCGCGCAGTCTTCCGCGGCGCGCCGCCGGTCCCCCGCGGGGGGCTCAGCAATCAAAAATCGGCTCAAGAGCGAGATCGCCGCCTCACTCCGCAGCCGCTCGCGCAGCCGCTCGGGCCCGCCGGCGGCCTCTCCCGCCAGCAGCGCCGCCGCCAGTTCGCGGTGCGCCGCACCGATAAACATCTCCGGGGCGATCTCACCCCGGAGGAACTCCCCAGCGTCCGGCTCCACCACCAGCAGGTGGAGCAGTTCCCGCTCCGTCACGACCCGGCCGCTCGCCTCGGAGGCCGGCTGGGCCTCCGCCTGCGGGCGAACCCCGGCGCCTTCCGGCCGCGCCCCGCCGATTCGCCGCAACTGCCCACGGATGGCATCCTCCCGAACGCCGAGGTGGTCCGCGAGGAGGCGGACATACTCCCCCTGGCGCACGGGGTTCGACACCATATTGATTAACTGCCCAATTTCGTTAACAATTCCTACCTTTCCTTCCACGGTCTTGCCGTCGAACCGCCGTGAGGCCAGCGCCAGCTTGTAATCGAAGATCGGGAGGGCGGCCCCGCAGATCCGCCGGAACGCCTCGGGGCCGTCGCGGCGGAGGAGCGCGTCGGGGTCGGACTCCCCTGGGAGGACCGCCACCCGGACCGGAAGTTCTGCCTGGTCGAACACATCGAGCCCCCGCTCAGCGGCGCCGACCCCGGCCGCATCGGCATCGTAGACGAGCACGGCCCGGGACGCAAAGCGCTTGAGCAAGAGCACCTGGTCGAGCGTCAGCGACGTCCCGAGGGATGCGACCGCATGGCGGATCCCGTGCTGGTGGCAGGCCAGCGCGTCCATATAGCCCTCCACCACGACGGCCTCTCCTGTTTCCCGGATCGTCTCCCGGGCTTCCCCCAACGCGTACAGCGTCTTCCCCTTGGTGAAGAGCAGGGTCTCGCGTGTGTTCAGGTACTTCGGGGTGCCGTCGTCGAGGACGCGGCCCCCAAAAGCCACCGGCCTCCCCTGCAGATCGTGGATCGGAAAGATCAGCCGATCCCGGAGCGCGTCGTAATGCCCCCCGCCGGCCGGCCGCGCCACGGCCAGGCCCGCCTGTTCGAGGGCGGCGGCGGCGAACCCCCTGGGGTGGAGCGCCCGGATCAGGTTGTCCCAGCCGGGCGGGGCAAACCCGAGCCGGAAGGCCTCCTGGATCGCCGGATCGACCCGGCGCGCGACCAGGTAGCGGCGCGCGCCGTCCCCGGCAGGTCCCCGGAGCTGCGTCTGAAAGAACACGGCCGCCTCCGCCACCACCCGGAGCAGCCGCTCCCGTTCGCCGGACGCCTGCTCATCGCGCGGCGACTGTTCCAGCCGGACACCGGCCCGCTCGGCCAGCTCCTGCCGGGCTTCCCCGAACGTGAGCGCCCCGGTGCGCATGATGAAGTCGAAGACGTCCCCGCCGGCATGACAGCCGAAGCAGTAGAAGAAGCCGCGCTCCGGATCGACGGTGAACGAAGGGGTCTTCTCCGAGTGGAAAGGGCAGAGGCCCTTGTAGTTGCGGCCGGCCCGGCGCAGGGTGACGTGCGCGGACACGACATCTAAAATATTGACCCGGCGCCGGATCTCGTCGGTGATCTCCCGCGCTCCACCCATTCCACTAGTATTGTCCGCCCGGCCCGCCCAGTCCTCTCCCAGTCGGGTGGGCCCGGGCTGGGGCAACTGCGCAGGGGATCGCCGGGCCGGAACGAAGACTCTGTCGCCCTTTTGAGGAGGACCGCATGGACGAGACCGGCACGCCGGCCAGCCACGTCCTCTACCGCGCCGGCGCCTCGGGCCGCGCGCGGGCCGCCCGTGCGGCCGGGGTCTACATCTACGACGCCGACGGGCGCCGGTACCTCGACGGATCGTCGGGGCCGCTCGCCGCCAATCTCGGCCACGGCGTGCCCGAGATCCTCGCCGCCATCGAGACGCAGCTCCACCTCATCACGTTCGCTCACGGCTCCACCTTTGGCACCGATGCCCAGGAGCGCGCCGCCGACCTCGCGATCGCCTTCGCGCCGGCCGGACACACCCGGGTCTTCTTCGT
>DATHLI010000119.1:0-4102 GCA_035488355.1 bacterium
ACTTCGTCGCGGAGGCGGGGGAGGGTCGCCGCGGCATCCGCTCGGGCGGACAGGTGCGCGGGGAACAACCAGAGGGGAAGATCTTCCTTCAAGGGATCCACGTCCAGATGGATGATCCGGGCCGCCGCGGGAGGCTGCGACACCGACGGAATCCAGGGCACATCGCAGTCGATGATCAGGACCAGATCGGCCTCGTCCAGCCGCGCGCTCCGCTCGACACCGAGGTAGAGGGGATGATCGGTGGGGAAGTTCATGGACGTCCGTGGGAGCATCTCGAGGACCGGAAGCGCGAGCTGATCCGCCAGCCCGACCAGCTCCGCCACCGCCTCGGGCTTGCGGCCGATGTAACTGGTGATCGCGACGGGCCGCTCGGCATCGCAGAGCCAGCGGCCCATCTCGCGCAGGGCCGCGTCCTCGGGGACGGTGGGGACGGGCGGCGCGCACAGCGCCGGGGGAGCCAGCTCGACGAAGGACACCGGTTCCTCCAGGATCTCCCGGGGCGCCGTCAGGTACACGGGGCCGGCCGGCTCGGCCACCGCGAGGCGGAGGGCCCTCTGCACGATGCGCCCGATGTTCGCTCCGCGGTGCAGCTCGTACTCCCATTTGACGTAGGGCCTGACGATGCCCGCCTGGTCGTAGATGTCTTGGATGAACTGGACGTAACTGTCCCGGCTCCCCGTCAGCTCTCCGCGGTCGGTAAACGGCGCTCGTCCGGCCAGGATGAAGACCGGAACGCGCGAGCGCGCCGCGTTGTGGACGGCCCCGCCCAGATTGGCGGTCCCCTGGTCGACATGAACGATCAGCGCCTGGGGGCGTCCCGTCGCCTGGGCGAAACCGTGGGCCGCGCTCAACGCGACGGTCTCGTGGGGGCACGCGATGACCTTGGGCGCGGGCCGGCCCAGGGCGTGACACTTGGCGAAGGCCTCGATGAGCGATGGGTGGTCCGTGCCGAGGTTGGCGAAGATCAGCTCGACGCCGGCAAAGCGCAGGGCTTCGATCAGCGCCTCCGCGGCGGTGTCCACGGCGACCCGCCGGTCCGCCGGGGCGTCTTCGGCGATCCGCATCTCGTGGCTCACCGCGTCACACGCCTGCCGACGTCTTCAGCTTCCCGCGATACCGCGCCCGGAACTTGGCGACTTTGGGTGAAATGATGGCGCGGCAGTACGGCTGCTCGCCGTGGAGTTTGAAATACTCCTGATGGTAGTCCTCCGCCTTGTAGAAGGCTTGATAGGGCGTCACCTCGGTGACGATCGGGTCGCGCCAGACCCGGGCGGCCGCGAGGTCCCGGATCACCTGCTCGGCGGCGGCCTTCTGGGCGTCGCTGTGCGTGAAGATCGCCGAGCGATACTGCGGGCCCTCATCCGGACCCTGCCGGTTGAGCGTGGTCGGGTCGTGCACGGTGAAGAACACCTCGAGGATCTCCCGAAACGAGACGGCCTTCGGGTCGAAGGTGATCTGGACCGCCTCGGCGTGCCCGGTGCTCCCCGTGCAGACCTGGCGGTACGTGGGATTCGGCACCGTGCCGCCGGAGTAGCCGGAGGTCACACTTTCCACGCCCTTCAACTCGGCGAACACCGCTTCAATGCACCAGAAGCAGCCCCCGGCGAGTGTGGCGACCTCCCGGCCGCTCCCTGCGCTCCGCACGTCGCTGCCCTTTGCTCTGGGTACCCCGGCGTCTCGGCTCATACGGTGCTCTTCCATGCAGGCCCAATAGGCTTCCTGCTGGGGCGGCCGCTCGTCCGTTCCAGGTCGTCGAGGCGGCGCGCTCGAAAGGTGAGGCATGCGACAGCGGATCCTCCAGTCGTGGAGCGGTGGAAAAGACAGCTGCATGACCCTGGCCGAGCTTCAGGTGAGCGGCGTGTATCAAATCGCGGCCCTGCTGTCCACGGTCACGGAGGGCTATGAGCGGGTCAGCATGCATGGGGTCAGGCGGGCCCTGCTCGAGCAGCAGGCCGCGGCTCTGGGACTGCCCCTGCGCGTGGTCTACATCCCACAGGACGCCACCAACGACGTCTATCAGTCCCGCATGGAAGAGGCGTTCAGCGCCTATCGGCGGGAAGGGCTCACCACGATCGCCTTTGGGGACCTGTTCCTGGCGGACATCAGGCAATACCGGGAGGAGTGGCTGGCTCGGCAGGGGATGCACGCGCTCTTTCCGATCTGGAAGCGGGATACGCTTGAGCTTGCCCGCGCGTTCATCGACGGCGGCTATGAGGGCGTGGTCGCCTGCGTCGATGCCCGGGTGCTCGGCCGGTCGTTCGCCGGCCGGCGCTTCGATCGCAGGTTCCTCGCGGATCTCCCCGAGACCGTGGATCCGTGTGGGGAGAACGGAGAGTTCCACACGTTCGTGTCCGGCGGCCCGATCTTCCGGCACGAGGTGCGCTTCCATCTCGGAGAGGTCGTCCGGCGCGGGTCCTGGTACTTCCAGGACCTCGTGCCGGCGGTCTAATCCCGGGCACTTTGGGGCATGATTACCGTTACCAAAGGTCCAACTGGACGTCTGGGACCCTATTTCTGCGAGGTGGGATCATGCGGAAGATGATAGTACTGATCCTGGTCATCCTGGTTCTGGGGATCGCTCCGGTCACCGCCGGCGGCACGGCGGCGAAGTCATCGAACCCTCTCGTCGCCCGCCTCTCGAGCCTCAACGGGCAGGCGTTCGACGTGGCCTTTACCCAGGCGCTCATTCCCATTGACGAGGAAGCCGTGGAGATGGCGATGACGGCGACCCTGTACGCCGATCACTCCACGCTCCTGCGCTGGAACCAGGACTTCGTCGAGCGCAAGAACAAGGAGATCCGGAAGATGCTCAGCCTGCTGCAGTCCATGGGGTCCAGGCCCAGCGAGCGGCGGGCGGGTGTGGCGACGGCCCATGTCAAGAAGCTGCGGACACTCCGCGGCGCCGCTCTCGAGAAGACGTATCTCCCGCTCCTGGCGTCGCAGCTCGACCAGAGCGCCTCGTTGGAGCACCTCGCCACCAGCAAGGCGAGCCGGTCGGAAGTGCGCGACTTCGCCAAGCAGTCGGTGAGGATGGACGGCCAGGAATCCACGACGCTCCGGAGCTGGTTGAAGCAGTGGTACAAGTAGCGTTGAACCCGTAAGCCGTCAGACGTCATCGGGCGGAGGGCCACGGCATGCGCGTGGCCCTCCGCCGAGGAATCCGCCCCACAATCCCCGAAGCACCTGCTCGAGCCCTGACCCGCCGACCGCCCGTTCTCACACGATAGCGCTCGCGTCGCCCGTGTGCGCGCCGGGACGCGCGGCCTGGACGGCCGCGCCGGACGGCGTTCCTGTCTCGCCGGCGGGCGCGGGGCCGAGCGCCCATGGACACGGCGGGGCCGGCCGGGGGATCGTCGATGACCACGAATCGAAGAGACTATCTCAAGGTCAATCAGGAGACGTGGGACGCGTGGACCCGATACCATCTCGGGTCCCGGTTCTACGATCTCGAGGGGTTCAAGTCCGGCCAGAGGAGCGGGCGCGCCGGGCTCGATGCGCTCGAAGCCGCCCTCCTCGGCGATGTGGCCGGAAAGTCGCTGCTGCACCTGCAGTGTCATTTTGGGCTCGACACGCTGGCGTGGGCCCGCCGGGGAGCTCGAGTGACCGGCGTCGATTTCTCCGAAGAGGCGATCCGGGCGGCGCGGGCGCTGGCCGGTGAGATGGGCATCCCGGCCGCCTTCGTCCACAGCAACCTCTACGACCTTCCCACGCGGCTCGGCGGCGAGTTCGATATCGTGTTCACGTCCCACGGGGTCCTGGGCTGGCTGCCGGACCTGGCGGGCTGGGCGCGGATGATCGCCCGCTTCCTCGCGCCCGGCGGCGCGTTCTGCATCATCGAGACCCACCCGTTCGCCATGATCTTCGACGACGAAGTCGAGGCTCCGGCGCTGCGGCCGCGCTATCCTTACTTTCACGCGCCCGAACCGCAGCGCGTCGAACGCCGGGGCTCCTACGCCGCCCCGGACGCCCCCATTCGGTCCATCACCTACCAGTGGTCGCATTCGATGTCGGAGATCATCGGCTCGCTGCTGCGGGCGGGGCTGCGGATCGTGTCGTTTGACGAGTACCCGTTCGGGGGGTGGGCGATGTTCCCGTGGATGGC
>DATHLI010000120.1:0-6554 GCA_035488355.1 bacterium
GCTCGATCGCCTCGCGGGGAACGGCGGCCGCGGGATCGTCCCACACGCCGGCCGACTCCAGCGCCCGCGCGATCTCCAGCTCGGCCGCCCCCGCGCGAAGGATCGTCGGGCCGACCGATCCCAGGGCGACCCGGACCCCGCGGCGGTCCTCGTCGATGACGAGGCAGAGGCTCGCGACCGCGATCACCATGGCGTTTCGCGGGCCGACCTTCGAGAACGAACCGGGGCCCCGAACGATCCGCCAGCGCGCGCCGAGCACGAGCTCGTCGGGCCGGAGCGCGCTGCGCTTGGGTCCGACCAGGAACTCGGCCCAGGGGAGGGTGCGCCTCCCCGCCGCGCTGATCAACACCACGTCGGCGTCGTACGCGGCCAGCACGGGGAGCGCGTCCCCCGCGGGAGACGCCGTCCCGAGATTCCCGCCCACGGTCCCGCGGTTGCGGATCTGGGGCGACCCGACCGTCCGGCACGCGTCCACCAGCGGCGCAAACGCCGCGAGGTCCCCGATGATCCTCGTGTACGTCAGGCCGGCCCCCAGGAACAGGTGACCGTCCTCGCGTCGCCAGACCGCGAGTTCGGGCAGGCGGGAGATGTCCATGAGGGACCTGGGGCGGCGCCGGTCGAAGTTCAGGTCGACCATCAGATCGGTGCCTCCCGCGATCGGGACCGTGTCGGGGTGCGCGGCCTTGACCTCGAGGGCCTCGGCCAGTGTGCGGGGGAGCAGAACGTCCATCACGCGCGGCGCAGCGTGTACCCGATCACCCCGTAGGGCGGATGGGGATCGCAGTAGACCTTGATTCGGGGATCACGCTCGGAGACCAGGGCGGTCTCCCACAGGCGGTTTTCCGCCTCCAGCGCGACCTCCTCGACGCCCGGGAAGCGCGCCAGCAGCCGTTCGGCGATCTCGTGCACCAGATGCTGGATGGACTTCGACACGAACCCGTCAAAGGTCTCGCACACCAGGTCGCGGACCGCCACGGGGTCGATCCGATCGGCAAAGGTCTTGGTGCGCCAGTAGAGGTTCAGGTGGATGAAGAGCGGCCGGTCGATCATCTCGGGCAGGGTCGTGTAGCCGTCCCGGTGGAACCGGGCGAACGAACTGCCGGTGATCTTGATCAGGTGGAGGGCCTCGCGCCCGGACCGGTGCGCGCGGATGCCGGTCCGGTCCATGGTCAGCTCGGCCACCGCGTAGTCGTCGTGCAGCCGCTGGAACAACGCCTCGCTCTTCCGCCCGAACGGCAGCTCGCGCGCCGCGAGGCGAAGATCCTCCACGTCGCCGTAGGCGTCCAGGAAGCGCCGTCCCAGAAATGCGAGAAACTCCTCGAGCGAGGCGCCCTCGTACTCCAGCGCGACGGCGTGAACGAAGTTTTTCATCGTGTCCGTGGGGACGACCTTGGAGTTGTCGCCCCGGGTGTAGGCGGGGAGGAACCCGCCGCCGGAGACATCCAGCCGCACCTCGGCGGCGAACAGCGTGCTCCGGCCGTCCGTGCGGTAGACGCCGACCGCCGCTTTGCCGTAAGAGATGTTCATCGCGACTGCAGGCGACGGGGCCGGCGGGCGCGCCTCGCTTCGATGGGCTTTGCGGGCGCCGCCGAACGATCGCGGCGGGGGTGACGGCGCGATCGGTGCCGGTCCAGGGCGATCGAGACCAGTTCATCGAGCCCCGTCCGCAGCTCCTCCTCGCGGCTGCGCGTGATCCGCGCCTGGAGCACGCGCAGGATCTCGGCGCGCGTCCGCCGGTTCACGAACACGACGAACCGGAAACCAAACTTGGCTTCGTAGAGCCGGTTCAACCGGGCCAGTTCGCCGAGAACCGCGGGGTCGCGTTCGCCGCCCTGCTCGCGCGCGGACACCGGAGAAACGCGCGGCGCGCCGATGCGGGGGTGCGCGTTCAGCGCGTCGAGCTGCTCGGGCTCCGGGAGTGACGTGAGCAGCGCCCGGGCGTCGCCCAGGGGGTTCCGGCGCCCGGCCAGCCGCTCCACGAATCGGGTCCGTCCTTCGAAGAGCGCGGCCAGGTCGTCAACGGTCAGCTTCCGCGGTAGGTCATGCATGCGTAGGGCGCCAGGAGCAGTGGAATGTGGTAGTGCCGCCTGGGGTCGGCCACGACGAACTCGACCTCGATCCGCGAGAAAAACCCGCTGCGCCGCCCCGGGCGGAAGACCAGGCGGTAGGTCCCCGCCCGGAGGGGGGCCAGGGCGAGATCGGCGATCCTCCCGTCCGCATCGGTGACCCGGGCCGAGAGCCGGACGTTGTTGCGGAACAATTCGACCCGGAGGCCGCGCGCGGGCGCCCCGCGCCGTGTGTCGAGCACATGGGTGGAGATCGAGGCGCTCATCCGCCGAGGGCCCGCTCGACGGCCCGCGCGAAGGCGGCGATCTCCCCCTCGGCCATCGGGGTAGAGAGGCACGCCATGCCGCGCGGCGCCACGAAGATCCCTTCGTTCAGAAGGCCGAAGAAGACGCGGCGCAGCCGGTCGGCGTCCCCGGTGCGCATCGTCCGGAAATCGGTGACCTCGACATCGGTAAAGTGAAGATTCAGCAGCGAGCCCATCCCCGTCACCTGCGCCGCGATCCCCTTCCGCGCGAACAGCGTCCGGAGCCGCTGCCGGAGATCGTCGCCCATCGTGTTCAGACGCTCGTAGTCCGCCGGCGTGAGCGCGTCGAGCGTCGCCACCCCGGCCACCATCCCGATGGGATTCCCGTTGAACGTCCCGCTCTGGGGAATGGGAGGCCGGCCCCCCGTGGGATCGAGGAGCGCCATGATGTCCGCCCGGCCGCCGAAGGCGGCGACCGGGTAGCCTCCGCCGATGATCTTCCCCATGACGGTGAGATCCGGCGCGATTCCATAGAGGCTTTGCGCGCCGCCGGGCGCCAGCCGCAGGGTGATGATCTCGTCGAGGATGAGCAGGATGCCGTGCCGCGCCGTCACGTCTCGCAGCCCCTCGAGGTAGTCCCGCCGCGCGGGGACCATGCCGCTCGATCCCAGCACCGGCTCGATAATGACGGCGGCGAGATCCTCGCGGTGCCGGCGAATGATCGCCTCGGTCGCCTCCGCATCATTGAACGGGAACACCACCACATCGCCGACCACGCCGTCCGTCATCCCGCTCGCGGCCGGAAGCGCCGCGGGGGATCGCGCGTCGCCGGCCGCGGCCGGATCCGGGCTCACGGAGACCGCGGCATACTCGGACGTACCGTGGAACCCGCCCTCGGCCTTGGCGACCTTCCGCCGCCCGGTGCAGGCGCGGGCAAGCCGGAGGGCAAACATCACCGCCTCGGTCCCCGAGCTCGCGAACCGGATGCGCTGCACCGAAGGGATCCGTCTGATGATGCGCTCGGCGAGGTCGACCTCATGCGGGGTCGGCGCGGCGAACGCGCTCCCTCGCGCCACTTGGGCCTGCACGGCCGCGACCACTGAGGGAGGACAGTGGCCGAGGATCAGCGAGGTGTAGTTGTTCGAGAAATCAATCCGCTCGTTGCCGTCGATGTCGGTGATCCGGCACCCCAGCCCGCGCGCCAGATAGGGGGGAAACGGATCAAAGTACACCGAGGTGCGCGTGACGCCGCCGGGAAGCACCGACCGGGAGCGCTCGTGTAATTCTCTCGAACGGCGGTTCCTGCTCAGGTACTCCTCGACGACCGCTTTCCCGTACACCTTCGCCATCGGCGCACCCCCCCATCCGGCGTCCCGGGGTAATTCGCGGGGCGCGGGAAGCATCCTCCGCTAAGGTAACAGTTCTGCAAAGAAGACGCGAGGCGGGAATACGCCGTCCGGATCTCTGAGTATATCCGCCCAGGGCCGTTCAGCCGCACGCCGTTTGCGGCGTTGGCGCCGGCGAGCAGCAGAAGGAGGTGGGCACCATGATCGTCGTCGAGGAAGCGCGGCGCGAACTGGAGGAGTTAACCGACGAGCAGTTCGTGAGGGCCGTCATCCGGGTGCACGAGAGCGTCATCTCCGGGCTCAGGGCACTGGCAGACGGTCTGCCGGTGACGTCCCGGCGCTGCCTTCCCCCATCCCGTTCAGATTCGCTTCGGCGTAAGTCGAGCGTTGGATCTAAAGGAAACACCCGAGCCCCCCAGTAGGTCTTCCATCGAGTTTCGGTAAGCTTTTCTTCCATTTTCGGTGGGTCTTTCACCGATTGTGATGAGCCTAGGGTATGGTGCAATACACCCTAGGAACCGGGGATACATGTCTGCTCACGAGGGCCCCGATCGTTTGGCGGGATCTGATTGAGGGGGAATCCGTGGATGCCCAATGACCTGAGCGCTTCCTCTATTATTGATATCTGCTCGAGCGAAACACCGCCCGGCTCTCCCCCGTCTGGAGATCTCCGCGAGAGGAGCGGGGGGAACATGGTGCGGAAATGCCTCGCGCTGTGGCTGATCTTCGCCATGGCCGCCGGCGGGGTCGTCGGTATCGCAGGGCGGCGCCTGCACATCAACAAGGTGGCCGGCGCGCGACCGCTGACCTTTGAGGCCAACCGCGGGCAGACCGATCCGCAGGTCAAGTTCCTTTCCCGCAGCGGTGACCGCGTTGTCTTTCTCACCTCCACCGAGGCGGTGCTGGCGCTCAGCAGCCCGAAAACCCTTCGGAATGGCGCAACCGCGACGAGGAGAGGGTCCAGCCTGCGAGACGGTGGGACTCCAGCCGTCTTGCGAATGACCTACGCCGGCGCCAGTCCGGCTGCGCGGGTCACCGGGCTGGACGAGTTCTCGGGCAATACACATTACTTCATCGGGAACCACCCCGCGGAGTGGAGGACCAACATCCCCACGTATGCCCGGGTTCAGTACGCAGGACTCTATCACGGGGTCGATCTGATCTTTTACGGCGACCAGCGGAAATTGGAATACGATTTCGTGGTGCAGCCGGGAGCCGATCCCAGCACCATCGGCCTCGATTTCCAGGGCGCCCAGAAACTGGAGGTCAATAGCCGGGGAGACCTTGCGCTGCAGATGCGCGAGGGCGTCGTCTGGCACCTGAAGCCGGTCGTCTACCAGGAAGTCGATGGAGCCCGGCGGGCTATCGCGGGCCGCTTTGTGGTGAAGAATGCGCACGAGATCGGTTTCCACGTGAGCCCCTACGACACACACAAGCCGCTGGTGATCGACCCGGTGCTCACCTACTCCACCTACCTCGGGGGGAGCGGTGACGACGGAGCCTACGGCATCGCCGTGGACGGCTCCGGCAACTCCTACGTGACAGGCGGCACCGCCTCACCCAACTTCCCAACGTCGGCGGGGGCCTATAAGACCACTTCATCGGGCGCCTACGACGTCTTTGTGACCAAGTTCGACCCGAGCGGCTCCCCGGTCTATTCCACCTATCTCGGAGGCAGCAACGCCGATGAGGGCTACCGGATCGCCGTAGACGGTTCGGGCAGCGCCTATGTGACGGGTGCCACTCTCTCCAAGGACTTCCCAACGACGCCGGGGGCCTACCAGGCGACCTCCGGGGGTGGCATCGACTCCTTCGTAGCGAAGCTCGATCCCAGCGGCGCCAGCCTCGTCTATTCCACCTACCTCGGAGGCACCGGCGACGACTGGGGCCAGGGCATCGCCGTGGACGGCTCGGGCAGCGCGTATATGACGGGGTACACCAGTTCCCCCAACTTCCCGACGGCGAGCGCCTTCCAGTCAACCCATGGGGCCGGCACCAATAACGTCTTCGTGGCGGAGCTCGATCCCAGCGGCGCCAGCCTCGTCTACTCCACCTACCTCAGGGGCAGCGGGGAAGATCAAGGCAACGGCATCGCCGTGGACGGCTCAGGTAACGCCTACGTAACGGGTAGCACCACCTCTTCGGACTTCCCGACGACGGCAGGAGCCTATCAGACGACGAGCCCTGGGACCGGCTCCCATGTCTTCATGACGGAGCTCGATCCCAGCGGCGCACCCGCGTATTCCACCTACCTTGGGGGCAGCGGCCAGGAGATTGGCTTCGGCATCGCTGTGGACGGTTCGGGCAACGCCTATGTCACCGGTGCAACCGCCTCCGGGGACTTCCCGACCACCGCCGGTGCCTACCAGACGACCTTCGGGGGTGGCATCGACGTCTTTGTGACGGAGCTCAATCCCAGCGTGACCGCTCCCGTTTACTCTACCTTCCTCGGGGGCACCGGCAACGACTGGGGCCAGGCTATCGCAGTGGATGGCTCGGGCAACGCGTACGTGACGGGGTACACCAACTCCCACGACTTCCCGATGGCGAACGCCCTTCAGGCAACCTATCGGGGCGGCACCAACAACGTTTTCGTCACAGAGCTCGATCCCAACGGGGCCACCCTCGTCTACTCCACGTACCTTGGGGGGAGCACGGAAGATCAAGGCCACGGCATTGCCGTGGACGGCTCAGGCAACACCTACGTGTCGGGGTACACGAACTCAACCAACTTCCCGACGACGAATGGGGCCTTTCGTCCAACCGTTGTTGGCGTTAGCCCTCCGCCGAACACCATGTTTGACGGCTTTGTAGCGAAGATTTCGTCGGGCTCGCCACCACCACCACCACCGCCGCCACCGCCGCCGCCGCCCATTATATGCATTCCGGTCCCTCTA
>DATHLI010000121.1:0-6271 GCA_035488355.1 bacterium
CGCTTCGCCCGCGCCCGCCCGCTCCCCCGGCACTCCACGCAGGGATGCGGGATCACCTTGGCGGCTCCCCCGCACTGCGGGCAGGTCGAGACCTGGGAGAACGAGCCGAACGCGGTGCGCCGGCTGTAGCGGACCTGACCGGCTCCGCGGCAGGTGGGGCATGTTTCGGGGGCGCTGCCCTTCTCGGCTCCGGTGCCGAAGCACACCGGGCACGTCTCCTCCCGGGCAATCGCGATGCGTCGCTCCACTCCTGTCGCCGCCTCCGCCAGCGTCACCTCGAGCGCCACCCGAAGGTCGGTGCCGCGCTCGGGCCCGGGCTCGCCGCCCTGCGGACGCTCCCGGCCGAAGAACATGTCGAAGATGTCCTCGAACGGGCTGCCCCCGAACGGATTGCTCCCCCCGTGGTCCCGCAGGGCGCCCACCTGGCCGGTGCGGTCGTAGAGGGCCCGCCGCTCGGGATCGCCCAGGACCTGGTAGGCCTCGTTGATCTCCTTGAAGCGCTCGTCGGCGCGGGGATCGCGGTTGACGTCGGGATGGTGTTCCCGCGCGAGCTGCCGGAACGCCCGCTTGATCTCCTCCGGCGTGGCGGAGCGGGGAAGCCCGAGCACCTCGTAGTAATCGCGGCGGGGCATCGTGCGCGCGCGTTACGGCTGACCGACGGCCTCGGCGAGGCTGTCGGCCAGGAACGAGAGGAGGCTGATCACCTTTCCGTACTGCATGCGGGTGGGACCCACGATCCCGACCACGCCCGCCGGGCGGTCGCCGACGAAATAGGTGGCCGTGATCACGCTGCACTCCTTCATCTCTTCGCGCTTGTTCTCCCTGCCGATGGTGATCCGGACGCGGTCCTCCTCGGATCCGGGGCGGAGCAATTCCACCACCACGTCCCGCTGCTCCAGCGCCGAGAGCACCGGCTGCGCGCGCCGGACATCCTGGAACTCGGGCTGCTTGAGGATGTTGGCCTTCCCCTCCGAGTAGACCGGTCCCGGGGTCTGGGTGAGGTGCTCCCGGAGCAGCCGGGCGACCTCGTCGACCACACGCTGGTAGCGCGCCGCGTCCCCGATGACGGCGTCGAGCGTGCGCGGGGTGAGGTCGTGCAGCGACATCCCGCCGATCCGGCGGCTGATCTCATGGGAGAGACGGTCGAGATCGTCAGGCTGGATTGGCTCCGCGAACTCCGCCGTGGTCCCCTCGAACACGCCCTCGTCGGTCACCGCGACCACGAGCGCGCGCCGCGGCGTGAGGGGAACCAGCTGCAGATGCCGGATTCGGGTTTCCCCGGTGGTCACCGACGCCGCGACCGCGGCGAAGTTGGTCACGGAAGCGAGCGCGTGCGCCGCCTGCTCGACGGTCCGCTCGGGCTGGACGCCGAAGAGCGTTCGGCGAAGGCGGGCGCGCTCCCACGATGGGAGGTGCTCCTCCCCGAGCATCGAGTCCACGTATATCCGGTAGGCCTGCTCGGTCGGGACCCGCCCCGCCGACGTGTGCGGCTGGCGGAGGTAGCCCAGTTCCTCGAGGCCTGCCATTTCGTTGCGCACCGTCGCGGGGCTGACCCCCAGCCGGTGGCGGGCGGAGACCGCCTCGCTGCCGATCGGCTCGGCCGTCAGGACGTAGTCGTCGATGATGAGCCTGAGGATCTCGCGCTTTCGCGTGTCGAGTTCGGGCACCCCGGTCTCCTCGTTTAGCACTCGAGGACGTAGAGTGCTAGCCTCGCGTTGGGTTCAATCTACCATCCACCTCTCCGCACTGTCAAGGCAACTGGGCGACGGGACGCCTGGCCCGGCCGCGGCGGAGAAACGCCCCGAGGAGCGTCAGTTCCTGGACGCCCAGCAGGGCGCACGCGCCGAGGTACGCGGCCGCGCCCGCGGCGAGCGCGGCCGCCAGTTGGAGCGCCGCCCCTGAAAACCGGGCCGGGTCCACGATCCGTCCCGCCGCCTGTAATGTACCCAGGGAGACCAGCGCCAGGACAGCCCCCGCGAGCACGGTCCGGACCCCGGTGCCGAGGATCGCCGCGCCGTCGAGCCGCCCCAGGCGGCGGCGCAGAATGGCCAGCAGCCACCCCACGTTGGCAAACGCCACGAGCGAGGTGGCCAGGGCGATTCCGGTATGGCCGAGCCACTGCATCAGCACCAGATCGGCGGCCGCGTTCAGCGCGATCATATAGATGCCCACGCGCACCGGCGTCCGGGTATCGTGCATGGCGTAGAAGGTCCGGGTGACGACATAGTAGGCGGCATACGGCACGCTGCCCACGGCAAACCCTACGAGGGCGAGCGCCACCGCGTGGGTGGCCGCCGGAGCGAACGCACCCCGCTGGAAGATCACCCGGACGAGAGGACCGCTCAGCGCCAGCATCACCGCCATCATGGGCACCATGGTGAAGAGGATACCGCGCAGCCCCAGCGACGTCGTCTCGCGGAGAAGCGCGGCCCCCTCGACGGCGCGGCGCGACATCGTGGGAAAGAGCGCGGTGGCCAGCGAGAGCGCAAAGATGCCCACGGGGGCCTGGTTGATGGTGAACGCGTAGTCGAGCACCGCGACATAATCGACGGCCGGTTGAGGCGGCAGGAACGAGGCAAAGAACCGGGCCACATTCGAGTTGATCTCGATGATGGCGAGCCCGAGCATCGCCGGGACGGCGAGGCGGCCCATCTCCCGGATCCCCGGGTGCCGGAGGTTCAGCGTCGTATCCCAGCGCAGCCCTTCCCGGCGGGCCGCCGGGACCTGCACCGCGAACTGCGCCGCCCACCCGAGGAGAAAGCTGAGGGCCACCCCGCGGATGCCCTGCGCCCGGCTCAGCGTCAGGACGCCGCCGATGATGACGACGTTGAAGACGACCGGGGCGAGCGCCGGGACCGCAAACCGGTGGTGGGCGTTGAGGAATCCGGTGAGGAACCCTGAGAGCGCGAGGAAGACCATGGACACGAACATCACGCGGCTGAGGTCGACCGCCGTGGTCAGCACCGCGGGGTTCGTCTGCAGATACCCCGGAGCGGCGATCGGCACGAGGATCGGAGCGGCGAGGACGCCGGCCACCACCAGGCCCAGGCCGACGAGCAGCACCAAATTCAAGGTGCTGGTGACGACCTGCCGGGTCTCCGCCGGATCGCCTTTGATGAGGACCTCGCTGAGCACGGGAATGAAGACGATGCTGAGGATGCCCCCCACCAGCAGGCGCTGGATGAAAAACGGGACGTAGTACGCGATGACGAACGCGGACTTCGCGGAGGTGGCGCCGAAGAGCGCGGCGATCAGGATGTCCCGGATCAACCCGAGGCCGCGGCTGGCCAAGGTGCTTGCGGCGATCACGCCGGCCGCCCGGGCCAGCCCGCCGGCGGCGAACGGCCGGTGACTCGAAGCCGGCTCGGATCCGGTCGACATCTGCCCGACATTATAGCATGGCGGGGCGCGCGGCCCGCCGCGCGTCGCCGGCGGACAGCGTCTCGCCTCGGCGGGGAGGTCAGGAGTTTCGGGCCGCTTGGTTGTCGGAGGACCGGTCGCGTGCTACAATGTCCCACGCGTGCTCCGGCCGGGTGATGCGCGGATACCGCGGACCGGAGAGGCTGCCATGGGGGTGCCCGGTTGGCGAAGCGCTCGAAGTCCGGTCTGAAGCGGAAGCGTCAGACGGTCAGACGGACCGCCCGGAACCAGGCGGTTCGCTCCATGCTTAAGACCCTCGTAAAAAATGCCCGGCAGGCGGCCGCGCCGGGCGCGCCGGAGCTCCTGGCGGCGATCAAGCAGCTGGACTCGGCGGCGCGCAAGGGGATCATCCATCGGAACGCCGCGGCCCGGAGCAAGTCCCGCCTGCTCCGGCGCGCCGCCCAGCCCGCGCGAGGGGGCGCCCAGCCCACGGCATCCCCCGCGTGAGCTTTACGCCTGATCCGGCATCACCCTAGACACAAAGGCCCACGATCAGGGTTTCGAGCGCGAGCCGGGGCGGCTTGAGGCCGGTCTTGATTTCCGTGTCCGTTTCCATCAGCAGGCCGAGCACCTTCGATACATCCAGCCGTCCGAACGCCTCGACCTGAGCCCTGTAGCGTCCGAACAGAAACGCCCGCGTTCCGAGCGCCTCCCGGATCGCGGCCTGCGGCAGCCGCCGCCCGGGAGCGGCGTACCGCTCCAGGAGGGCCTTCGTCTTCAGCAGCATGCGGATCTGGTCCCCCAGCATGAAGAGCACCTTGACCGGCGGCTCCTCGGCCAGCACCATCTGGAGCAGCCTGAGCGCCTGATCGGCCCGCCGGTGTCCCAGGGCGTCCATCAACTCGAACACGGTGGCTTCGGCCACATGGCTGGCCACGGCGCGGACGTCTTCGCGGGTGATGCTCCGTCGATCGCCGACGTAGGAAACCAACTTTCCGATCTCCGACGCCAGTTCTCGCAGCGAGCCCCCCACCAGCACCACGAGCGTCTGCGCCGCCTCGGCGGGGATCGTCTTCCCCGCCTCCTCCACCCTGGCCCGGATCCAGCCGGGCAGCGCTCCGGGGTCCAGGGGCTCGCAGGGGATGATCCGGCCGGTGCGCTGCAGGACGGCGAAGAGCTGGCGGCGGCGGTCCATCTTCCCGGCGACGATGATCACCACCGAGGGCGGCGCGCCGCGCTCGAGGTAGGCGGCCAGCGCGTCCTGGTCGGCGGCGTTGAGGTGCTCGCCCCGCCGGATCACGACGGCGCGGCGGCTGCCGAAGAACGGAAGCGTCTCGCACCGCATCACGATATCCTGGACCGGCGTCTCGCCGGCGTCCACGACGTCCAGGTTGAGGTCGCGCTCTTCGATAGGAAGGAGGTCGTCCAGGAGCTTCCGCAGCGCCGTCTCCGCCAGCCATTCCTCCTCGCCGACGATCAGGTAGACGGCGGGCACGGGTTTCGATGACCGCCCGCCCGAGACGGGGCCCGAGGACCGTTCCCCCGCTGGGGGCTTCGATGGGGCCGCGGTGGGCGGCGGGGACCGCCGGCGCCGGTCGGGCGGCGTCACTGGGCGCGTCGTCTCCCCCGCCGTGAACGATCGGCGGCGTCCGCAAAGCCAATCGAAGCGAGGAGTGGAGCAAAGGTAAGGCGCGCTGAACCAACTCGGCACAAGAGGGGGCGTCGTCCCCCCCGCCGTGATCGCGGCGACACAATCATAGGGTACCGTCACTGAGGATCAGGTGAGAGGAGACCGCGATGCGCCGCGGCGCGACACTCATCGGGGGACTGGCCGTCCTGACAGCGCTGTGGGCTCCGTCCATGGTGGAGGGGCTGGTGCTCCTCCCCACCGGCACTTTCGAGATCGTGCCGGGGGACTCCTCGGTGGTCTTCCGCGTCCCGGACAACCGCGGCGGATTCTCCGGCCGGACCACCCAGGTCACCGGCCGCGTTGCGGTGGAGGCGCGCGGCGAAGGGGAGGAGTACGTCGCCCAGGTCGACGCCGGGATCGCCTCCGGCACGATCACGACCGGCAGCGGGATCCGGGACGCCGGCATGCGGTCGACCTTTCTCGAGACCGACCGGTACCCCAGGATCTCGTTCACGGGCGCCGTGACTGCGCGCCCCGGGCTCGGGATCCACCCGTTTCCGGCGACGGTGCGGGGGAGCCTGACGATCCGCGACGTGACGCGGGAGATCGAATTCCCCGCCGTGGTGACCGCGCTCGCCCGCGACTACCTGGCCGACGGCACGGCGACAGTCCGGATGGCCGACTACGGGATCCCGTACCCGCGGGCCTTCATCTTCGTCGCCCGGGACCCGGTGACGGTCACCCTGCACCTGCGGGCGCATCAGCCCTGAGCCGCCCGGCGCCCCGCGCGATTCGCGTCAGTGCCGGAGCGGCCGCCCCCCAGGCGCCCCGCTAGCGCCGCGACGCGATCTCTCGGACGAGCCGGTCGGTGAGCGCCGCCAGCGGCGCCGCCCCTTCGTCGCCGCCGCCGCGGCTCCGCACCGCGACCGTCTCCTGCTCCTCCTCCCGGTTGCCGACGACGAGCATGTAGGGCACCTTCATCAACTGCGCCTCGCGGATCTTGTGTCCGGTCCGCTCGCTGCTGGCGTCCACGCCGGCGCGGATGCCGGCGCCCCGGAGCGCTTCCTGGACGCGGCGCGCGTAGGCCAGATGCCGGTCGGCGATCGGCAGCACCCGGACCTGCTCGGGGGCGAGCCACAGCGGGAACGCCCCCGCGTAGAGCTCGATCAGAAACGCCATCATCCGCTCCAGGGTGCTGATGACGCCGCGATGGATCATCACCGGACGGTGGGGCTGCGAGTCTTCTCCGATATACTCCAGCCCGAAGCGCTCCGGGAGATA
>DATHLI010000122.1:0-5987 GCA_035488355.1 bacterium
TTCGAGGCGGTCGGCGCCGGGATTCCGTTTAACGACGGCGACCTGGCGCTCCGGGGGAACTTCGCGACCGGGAAAGGGATGCAGATCCTGGATCGCCGGGCGGGCCGCGACCTGACCTCCGAGGAAGCCCGGACGCTCGCGGACGCCCTCACGCGCGATCTGCGTCTCGTGGCCGTGCCGGCCGAATTGGAGGTGCGCGCCAGCATCGGGCACCGCTGCGGCGTGGTGATCCGGCGGCGGGGCGGGCGGCTGTCGGGTAAGATCTCGAACACCGACCCCGCCTATGCCCGCGTGGAAGGCCTGGGCGTCGCCGTCGCCAAGCCCGGGTCAACGGTGGAGCGATGCCAGCCGCTGGACGGCGGCGAGGAGGCCGCGGCCGCCGCGGCGCTGGTCAATGAGTTCACCCAGAAGGCGCACGAGATGCTCGACCGCCACCCGGTGAACGAGCGCCGGCGGTCCCGGGGAAAGCTCCCCGCGAATCTGATCCTCGTCCGGGACGCGGCCGATCATCTGCCCGCGCTGCCGCCGATCGCCGAGCGGTTCGGCATCCGGTTCGGGTGCTTCGTGGAGATGCCGGTGGAGCGCGGGATCGCGCAGCTCACCGGCATGTCCGTGATCCCGGTCGCTCCCAGCGGCGAGGACAAAGCGACCGTGTACGCGGAATGGGCCCGGACGGCGGCGCGGGAGATCGCGCGCTTTGCGGGGCTGTACATTCACATCAAGGGCCCCGACGAACCCGGCCACGACGGCGACGCCGAGGCGAAGCGGGCGGTGATCGAGACGATCGACCGGGCGTTCTTCGGCACGCTCCTGCCCCAGATCGATCTGACCAACGTGCTCATCGCCGTGACGGCGGACCACGCCACGCCGTGCGCCCTGCACAGCCACTCGGACGATCCGGTCCCCCTGCTGCTCGGCGGAAGGGGCGTGACCCCGGACGGCAGCCAGGGCTTCAGCGAACCGGCGTGCGCGCGCGGCAGCCTCGGAACACTGCGGGGGGTCGATGTGATGCCGCTGATCGTCCGAACCGCCAGCGCCCGCTGATCCCGGCCTGGTCCCCCCGGCCCCCGCCTACGGGAGCATCTTTCGCATCTGATATCTCACGGTTTCGAAGCCTTCTTTTTCCCAAAACGCCTGGGCGCCCGGGTTGTCGACCCGAACGTAGAGCCTCATGTACTTGATGTCCCGCTCGGCGAACCAGTCGTAGAGCAGGCGGGCAAACGCTCTCCCGTGTCCCCGGCCACGGTACTCCGCCGCGATGTAGAAGTCGCCGATGTAGCCGAGCCGTTCCCATACCGGGTCCGGCATCAGCTCGGTCTTCGCGAAGCCGACCACGGTCTCGTCGAGTTTGGCCCACCACAGGAACCTGGACTCGTGCTCGTCCCAAAACTCGGCGTCGAAGTATTTCGCGCGCGCCGCAGGATCGTTGGCGAAATGGCTGCCCTGCGGGCGAATCTGCTGCCAGTATTCGTCGACCATGGCATACAATTGGTCGCGCTCGCCACGGAGCACGGGGGCCATCCTCAGCATCGCCCCGGCCTTCGTCATGCAGGCTGCGGCCCGGCGCGCTCAAGGAGGACCGCACACTCGACGTGGTAGGTGTGGGGGAACTGATCGAGCGGCTGTACGGCGCGGACCGCGTATCCTCCGCCGACGAGGTCCCCCAGGTCGGGGGCCAGCGTGGTGGGGTTGCACGAGACGTACACGATGCGGGGAGCGCCGGTGTCCACGATCTTCCGCATCACCCGGCTGCCCGCGCCGCTGCGCGGTGGATCCAGGACCAGCAGGTCCGGCCGGCCGGTCCGCCCGACCACCTCCGCCAGCATCCGCCGCACGTCCCCGGCGACAAACTCGACGTTCGCCACCTGGTTGAGTGCGGCGTTCTCCCGCGCCGCGTCGACGGCCCGCGGACTGATCTCGACGCCGCACACCCGCAGCGCGCGGCGGGCGAGGGGAAATGAAAAGGTCCCGATCCCGCAGTACAGGTCGAGCACGGCTTCGCCGCCGTCCAGGTCCGCCATGGCCTCGACCACCTCGACGAGGCGCCCGGCCTGAACGGTGTTCGTCTGAAAGAACGTCTCCAGGCCGATATGGAACTGGAAGCCGGCGAGTTCTTCCTTAATAGAGGGCCGCCCCGCGACGACGGAGACCCGCGCCAGGGGGAGACCGTCCGACACACCCGGATTGATCCCGTGCAGGACGGCGGTGATCCGGGGGACCGCCGCCACGAGGCGCGCGGCCAGCGCGTCGGTGCCCGGCACTTCCGGCGCGGTCGTGATCAGCGCGACCATGATCTCCCCCGTGCGCTTGCCTTCGCGGACGACCACCTGGCGGAGGAGGCCTGTCTGGGCGCGCGCATCGTACCGGGAGAGCCCGCGCTCGCGGGCCCAATCCCGTACGATCCGGAGGATCTCGTTCGTCTCCGGAGACTGGAGCAGGCAGGTTTCGATCGGCACGATCTTGTCGAACGCGCCCCGCTGGTGCAGGCCGAGGGTCCCGTCCGGGTGAAACGTGAACTCCATCTTGTTGCGGTAGTACCAGGGGTCGGCCATCCGGATAATGGGCCTGACCTCGACGTCGTGAAGGCCGGCGAGGTGGGCCAGGCTTTCGCGAACGATGTTCTCTTTGGCCGCCGCCTGCGTGGCGTAGTCCAGGTGCTGCCAGGCGCATCCTCCGCACGGCCCGAAGTGGGGGCAGGGAGGCGCAGTCCGCTGGACCGACGGGGACTCCACGGCCACCAGGTCCGCTTCCGCGTACCCGGCCTTGACCCGCCACAGACGGGCGCGGACGCGGTCTCCAGGCGCCGTGTCCGGGACGAACACCACGTACCCCTGGATGCGGCCGACCCCGCGGCCGCCGTAGGCCATGCGGTCGACGGTCACGGTGACCTCGTCGCCTTTGTGGAACGGAGAGCGCCGTTCGGCTGTTGAAACCGCCACGCCCTTATGATAACACGCGCGGTTTACCAGGCGATCGGCTTCCGGTCGCGGAAGAACCCTCCTGTCGGTCCCCGATCCGGGAGCGTGGCCAGCCAGACGATCGTCTCGGCCGCCTGCTCGGGACTGCGCGGCGCGCCCGGCCCTCCCATCTTCGTTCGCACCCACCCGGGGCAGACGGCATTGACCTTGATATTGGCGGGCCTGACCTCGTCCGCCACGATCCGCGTGAGGGCGTTCAGCGCGGCCTTGGACACCTTGTAGGCGCGATCCGCCGCGGCCCTTCGCGGGGCATCGCCGGTCCGGCGTTACAGTCCGGTGTGGATCGCGTTATCCAGCGCCAGCCGGCCGGGGCCGGTCAGCAGGAGCGAGATCGCGATGGTCAGCAGCGCCCAGTCCCACTCCCACCCGCCGCCGGACATGAGAAAGCCCTTGGACCATTTGATCTTGAGGATGATCACCAAGAACTCAATGGCGATCACCAGCGCCGCTAGGCGCGTGAGAAACCCGAGAATCAGACAGATCCCTCCAACGAACTCGGCGATCGCGACGACGTACGCCATGGTCTCCGGCCCGGCGAAGCCGAGGCTCTTCAGGTACTGCGCGAATCCCTTCGGTCCGGGCTGCGGGCCAAAGAGCTTCGGGTGTCCGTGCACGACGAGCGTGATTCCCGCCCCCAAACGCAAAAAGACGGGTCCCCAGGCTGCGTAATGGCCTAAGAAGTCCAGCATACGCCTCCCCCTTTGAAGGAATCTGGGCAGATACCGCCCGCTCAGGGGCTTTCCCGGACCGGGAGGCGATTCCTGCGAAGGGAGGGGGTCAAAAAGGCCCGTTCGGGGGTGTGGGGGGCCCAAAGGGCTGAATCGAAAGACGAGGTCCAAGATCCTTCTGATGAAGGATGGCGTTCGATTGAATCATCCGGTACGCTCGGCTTGGATGATCAAGGGGAGGGGAGTATGAGCCGGCGGTTATGGTATTTGGGTGTTTTCGGCGCCTGCGCCTTAGCGCTCTTTCCTACACTTGCGTTTGCAGCGAATTTCGACTATGTGGAGCTGGTGTCAGATAATCGACCGGCCAACGCGTTTGCGCCCGGTTTGCGGCTGCTCGTCGAGGCGGATGTCGCAGATCCCCTAGGACTCAGTGACATTCTCTCAGTCGTTGCGACCCCGACGCCGGCTTCTCATCTGCCGACCGTCACCCTCCAGTTTGATCCACCAGCCTTTACGGCCAACGGTGTCCCAGCATTTTCGTTTGATGATTATGTTGATGCGAATACTATTCCCGTTGTCGGCACGTCCCCATTTGGCCCGCTCCAAACATATGGTCAATACAAGATCGAGGTGACGACTCTGAGTAGTGGGAATTTCCAAACCCTCACGCATAACGTGGATAATTTCCAGCAGATTCCGTTCCCCACCAACCTTGCGGTCAGCAACCACAGCACAACGCCGATTGTGAGTTTTACCGAACCCACAGGGGTAAACCTTCCGAACGGATACCGGTTGCTCGACCAGCTCAGAATCTTTGGCCCCGGCGGGGCAGACGTATACAATTCCGGGCGTATTTTTTTCCCCAGCGGAGGGGCGAGCTTTCAGGTTCCCCCAGGAGTCCTGGATGTGGGAACGACTTACAATTTCGTGGGCCGCGTGTGGGAGGTGGATGGCCCTGCAGCATTTAGTGGTTTCACTTCTGAGGCCGAGAACCGGTCAATCGGGAGATTCGAATTTACAGCGGTGCCGGAGCCACCGACAGGCGCCCTGCTGGCGTTCGGTCTCGCAGTCGGAATCGGCCTAGGTTTGCTCCGGCGCGGGGACAAGTTGGCCGGGCGTTTGAAGGCCCACGCTTAACCTGACCTGTCCCGCGCCCTGCGCGTCCCGGCAGTAAACTTGACATGAACTGTTCCGCCTTCCTACAATACCCTTAGGCATTGGTCCAACCACTGGGCCAATGTGGCCTAAGCGACGACCAAAAGCGGTCGGGTCGCGCAATTGGGGCGGGGGGGCGCGCTGATCTCGCAGGATA
The DNA here is from genome assembly GCA_035488355.1 of bacterium. Lineage (GTDB taxonomy): Bacteria > Sysuimicrobiota > Sysuimicrobiia > Sysuimicrobiales > Segetimicrobiaceae > Segetimicrobium. The sequence goes on from DATHLI010000122.1 coordinate 4,959, forward strand.
CCGCAAGGCCGATCCGCGAGGACCTCGAACCAATCCGGCGCACCAAGGTGTACGCCGAAGTGGCCTCCCAGATTCACCGTTTGATCGTTGCCGGCCGCCTGAAGCCCGGCGACCGGCTGCCGCCCGAGCGGGAGCTGGCCGAGATGTTCGGGGTCAGCCGGACTTCGGTCCGGGACGCGATCCGGGTCCTCGAGATGCGGGGGCTGGTGGAGCCCCGCCACGGCGAGGGGACGGTGGTCACGCAGATCCCCATCGACGCGATCGTCAGCCCGCTGGCCGACGCCCTTGCCGCCTCGAAAGATCTCACCACGGACCTTTTCGACATGCGCAAAATGCTGGAGCCTCCGCTGGCCCGCGCCGCGGCGCTCCGCGCCTCGGATGAAGACCTCACATCCCTGGAAGCGATCCTCGAGCGGCAGGCAGACCGGATCCGCGCCGGGGAGATCGCCATCGCGGAAGACAACGCATTCCACTACCGGATCGCCACCGCCGCGAAGAACCAGGTCGTCCTCCGCGTCATGGACGTGGTCATGGAGCTCCTCCAGGACAGCCGCGCGCGGTCGCTGCAGGGCCCCGGACGGGCCGAAAAATCCCTCGACGGGCACCGCCGCATCCTGTCGGCGATCCGCGACCGGGATCCGGATGCGGCGGCGGAGGCGATGCTGCGGCACATCGAAGAGATCGAGCAGGTGCTGTTTTCGCGCGGACCGGGCGCCCGAGGCGGCGCCCGCGCGACGTCGACGGCCGGGGCGTGAACCCGGCGGGAGGTGGGCGATGGCACGTACCATCTCGGTAGAGGTCGTCTACCGAGGGATCTTCCAGAAAACGCTCGCGAAGAACATCTGCCGGGGTATCGTGCTGGCCGCCCGGAAGGAGGGCAAGATCGGTATTGCGTTCGGCCGGTACGGCGACTCGCCGGAGCGCAACGGCATCCCCGCCAAGAACTTCGCCATCGTCGCCCCGAACGAGGAAGAGCTCCAGCTCAGCATGGCCCAGTACGAGCCGGAGCAGACCGACGTGACGATCAAC
>DATHLI010000123.1:0-4272 GCA_035488355.1 bacterium
GCGAGCGATGGGCTCCACACCAACGGCTACTCGCTGGCCCGGGCCGCGCTGCTCCCCGCGGGGAAGGTCGCCGCCCGCCTCGCGCTCGACCGGACCCCCGCGGGGCTCTCGGAATCGCTCGGTGGGGCGCTCCTCCGGCCCCACAGGCCGTATGCCCGCCCGGTGCTCGCCCTGCGGCGGCACGTCGAGATTCGCGGCATCGCCCATGTCACCGGCGGCGGGATCCCGGGCAATCTGGCGCGGATCCTGCCGGCCCGGCGCCGGGCGGTCCTCCACCGACATCGGTGGCCGGTGCCCCCCGTGTTCGCGCTCATCCAGGAGCGGGGGAAGGTCGCGGACGACGAGATGTTTCGGACGTTCAACATGGGGCTCGGCCTCCTCCTCGCCGTCCCGGGCGAGCAGGGGGAGCCCGCGGTCGCCCACCTCCACCGCCTCGGGGAGCGCGCGTGGATCGTCGGCACGATCACCGCGGGTCCGCGGGGGGTTCACCTGGATGCCTGAGCGGCTGCGGGTGGGCGTGCTCGTCTCTGGCACGGGATCAAACCTGCAGGCCATCATCGACGGCTGCGGCGGCGCGGTCCCGGCGCGGGTGGTCGTGGTGGTCAGCAATGTGCCGGGGGCGTTTGCCCTGGAGCGCGCCCGCTCGTGCGGCATCCCGGCGGTGGTGGTGGATCACCGGGCGTTCACGTCCGCCTCCGACTTCGAGGCGGCCATCCGCGAGGCGGTGGACGCCCACGGGGTCGAACTCCTCTGCCTCGCGGGATTCCTGCGCATCCTCTCTCCCCGGTTCGTCGCCGCGTACACCGGCCGCATCATGAACATCCACCCGGCCCTGCTGCCCGCGTTTGGGGGGAAGGGCATGTACGGCGAGCGGGTGCACCGGGCGGTCCTCGCGTCCGGCGCGCGCACGAGCGGGGCGACGGTCCACTTTGTGACCGACGTGCCGGACGGCGGGCCGATCATCGCGCAGGCCGCGGTCCCGGTCGAGGAGGGGGATACGCCGGCGACCCTGGCCGCCCGGGTGGCCCGGGCCGAGCACCGGTTGTATCCGTACGCGATCCGGCTGTTTGCGCAAGGCCGGCTGCGGATCGACGGAGACCGTGTGCGCATGGACCCGCCCCGGAGATCCCCGCTCGTCTCGAAAGCGCCATGAAGATCGCGCGGGCGCTCCTCAGCGTCTGGGACAAGACCGGGATCGTCGAGCTCGCGCGCGGGCTCAGCGATCTCGGCGTCGAGATCCTCTCGACCGGCGGGACCGCGGCCGCGCTCCGCGGCGCGGGCGTGGCGGTCACGGATCTCAGCGAGGTCACCGGATTCCCGGAGATCCTGGGTGGGCGCGTCAAGACGCTCCACCCGGCGGTGCACGGCGGACTGCTGGCCGTGCGCGGCGATCCCCGGCACGCAGCGGAGCTGACCCGGCACGGGATCCGGCCGATCGACCTGGCGGCGGTCACGCTCTATCCCTTCGAGGCCGCGGTGAGGAGCGAGACGGATCTCGCCGGAGCGCTGGAGCAGATCGACATCGGCGGGGTGACCCTCCTCCGGGCCGCGGCGAAGAACTTCGACGGGGTCGTCGTCGTGAGCCGGCCCTCCCAATACGAGGACGTGCTCGCCGAGCTGCGGAGGACCGGGGCGGTGAGCCGGGCGACCCGGCTGCGCCTGGCCGTCGAGGCCTTCGCCCGCACGAGCGCGTACGACGCCGCGATCGCGAGCTACCTTGAGGGGGCGAGCGGCCGGCCGGATGCGTCCCGCGGGATCGATGCGTCCGGTCTGCCCTTTCCGCCGCGGCTGCACCTCGCATTCGAGAAGGTTCAGGATCTGCGCTACGGGGAGAACCCGCACCAGCGGGGCGCGTTCTACCGCGAGCCCGGCGCCGCCGGTCCCTCCATCGCCACCGCCCGCCAGCTCGCCGGGAAGCCCCTCTCCTTCAATAATATCTACGATCTCGACACGGCGCTCGAGCTTGTCCGGGAGTTCGCCGAGCCGGCCGCGGTGATCGTGAAGCACGCCATCCCCTGCGGGGTCGGCACCGGGGAGACCCTGCGCGACGCCTACCTGCATGCGCGGGACGGAGATCCGATCTCCGCGTTTGGCGGCATCGTCGCGCTGAACCGCCGCGTCGATGAGGCGACCGCCGACGCGGTCGCCGAGACGTTTCTCGAGGCCGTGATCGCGCCGGGGTTTGCGGAGGAAGCCGTGGCGGCGCTTGCCCGCAAGAAAAACCTGCGGCTGATGGACGTGGGCCCCCTGCCCCGGCCGGCGGCGGCCGCCGCGCCCGGGGAGAGCCCGGCCGGGAACGGGCCTGCCCGCCCGGAGCGCTTGGATCTCCGCCGGGTCCGTGAGGGCCTCCTCGTTCAGGATCCGGATACCGTGGATCTCATCGACGAGCGCCTCCGCGTCGTCACCTCGAGAGCGCCTACGGAGCGGGAGTGGAGCGATCTCCGGTTTGCCTGGACGGTCTGCCGGTTTGTGCGCTCGAACGCCGTCGTCTTCGCGCGCGGCCGCCAGGTCGTCGGGATCGGCGCCGGCCAGATGAACCGGGTGGAGCCCGTGCGGCTGGCGGCGCGGCAGGCCGGCGTGCGCGCGCGGGGCGCGGTCATGGCCTCCGAGGCGTTCTTCCCGTTTCCGGACGCCGTCCAGGAGGCGATCGCGGCGGGCATCACCGCCGTGATCCACCCCGGGGGCTCCGTCCGCGACGCGGAAGTGACCGCCGCCGCCGAGGCCGCCGGCGTGGCGATGGTGACGACCGGCATCCGCCACTTCAGGCACTGACGCCACGCCCGGTAAGATTTTCGATGACTTGAGATAGGCCTCACGGTAAGATTTTAGGCGACGTGATTCGCGCTGTTGACAGACGGCCGTGAACGGGGTATACTTCGTCTAGCGAACGCTGACCAGGCAAGTCCATAGGGGCTGACGCTACTGCCGATTCTCGAGAGAGGTCGGCTTTGATATTTTCTGGGCCAGAGGCCCGCCGGGCGGCGGAGCCGGATCACCGGGGGCCGCCGGCCGCGACCAGCACCACCCCCGCGCCCCACGTGGTTGCCACCAGGTTCACCACCGAGTTGCTCACCCAGGGATAACGGCCTTCGATTGTCGCCCCGAGGAGACTATCCACCATCGCGCCGGAGAATCCGGCTGCCAGCACCATGACGGGATGGCCGGCAGTTCCAGGCATCAATGCGGTTGCGGACCAACCGATCAAAAGGGCTCCGGCCGCCGCTGCTGCCGTTCCGCACGGGGTGATCGCGCCCGAGGTTCCGTGGGGGACGCTGCGCCAGGTTGTGATCAATCGCGGCGGCGCCCGGCTCCAACGCCCCAACTCGGTTGCCCACGTGTCGGCCGTGGCCGCCGCGATGGCCCCGGCGGCCGCGCCGAACGCCATGGGCGAGCCGGTTAGGCCATGAATTGCTGCGGCGCAGGCGGCGACCCCGCCGTTGGCGGCAACCTGATCCCACCGCCGGCCCGCCAGGTCGGAGAGGGAAGATGAGAGCGGGACCGCCCCCGGCGCCCGCGGCCCCCAGCGCGTCAGGAACGAGGAAGTCGCAAAGAATATCCCCACGAGTCCGAGCCAGGCCCATCCGCCCCCGGCGACCAATACGGCGCCGGTGATCGCCGCCGCCCACGCACCCGATGACGACAGCGCCTCCAGGCGGCGCGCGAGCAGCGCCACGGCGCCGCTCACGGCGATGCCCTCCGCAAGACGCAGTCCCAACTGCACGGAGAAGTCTTCGGGGGCGCCTGATGGCGCCCTCCCGCCCCTGCGCCGGCGCCGATCGCGCCCGTCCCGCGTATTGACAAGCGGGCGCTGGGGCGATACATTTGGTGTCGAAAGCTCCTCGCAGCACCTTAACAGGGAACGTAACCCTCCGGATCTCGCGGATTCTGCAGCAAATCGACGCAGCCGTGGTTGCGCCTTGTCCGGGCGCCCCTGGTCGCCGTGCGGCCGGGATGGTTCCTGGAATTTCTTGACAGTGGCGCTGCGAGGTTGGTATAAATAGGAGTCGTGGTCGGGGGCTATCCCGCGTGGGATGGGCCTGCCGGCCGCGCCGATTCTCCGGACCTTGAAAACTGCATAGTGGTAAGGGGAACGCGACAGTAGAGTCCGTGAAATTGCGGACCCGAAGGGGTAACTCTTCGGGACCTGACAATTCCGACGGAGAGTTTGATCCTGGCTCAGGACGAACGCTGGCGGCGTGCCTCAAACATGCAAGTCGAGCGTGGGCGCGTTGCCTCGCAAGAGGTGACGCGCTCTAGCGGCGGACGGGTGCG
>DATHLI010000124.1:0-1845 GCA_035488355.1 bacterium
GGGCACACCGGAGCGGTGTCTCATCCGGATGTCCAGGCGGCGATCCGGAGGATCTTCGGCGCCGGCCGCGAGGCCGGGGTCCCGGTGGGGATCCTCGCCCTGACCGCCGATGACGTGCGGACCTACCGGGCGCTCGGGGCGGCGATGTTCATGGACAGCCTGCCGCGCCTGCTCCTGCGGACCTGCCAGGGCCAGCTGCAGGGCATGCGCGACGCCGCGGCCCGCGGCGCCGGCAGCGCGCCGTCCTCGGGAGATCGGTGACGCGTGTCGGGCCGGCTTGATTACCACGACCCGTTTCACGAGTTTGCCGGCCGGCTGACCGAGGCGCTCGAAGACAATCACCTGGTCGTCTCCGGCTATGCCTTTCTGGTCGACGTGGATCACATGAGCCGCGAGTACCGGTACGTCGTGCACCTGGAAGGCGAACCGCCGACGGAGAGCTCCCGGACCTTTGCCTGGCCGTGGGCGGAACTGCGGTTCCTCGTGGACGCGCTGTCCTTCGGCCGCCATATCGCCGAGTACGACGAGGGGGTGGAGTTTTCCAAAACGGTGCACGAGGAAGTCCAGGTGTTCGGCGAACTGGTCACCGAGATCATGATGGACCGGCTGCTCGTGCCCCCCGACGTGGTGGGCCTGCGCCGGGCGATCGTGCCCGTCTCCAACGACCCCGGCGTGCCGAGCATCAGCCTGCAGCAGCACTTTTCCACCGAGGACGCTCCGCCGGTCTACAGCGCCCGGGTGCAGTCCAGCATCATGCTCAAAGAGGACGAACTGGTCGACCCGGACCGTCCGCGCAAGCTCGCCGCGGCGGCGGCGGCCATTCTGAATGCGCTGCAGGGGCTGCGGCTTCCGGCCGAAGGCGCCCCGCTGCCCCCCGGCGAGGAGTGACCTCCCAAGATGACGGACGGTGACGGCGCCGTCCGGAACGTAGCTGCCGGCAGCGACGCGGCGTTCATGGGCGAAGCCCTGGCGGAAGCGGCATCCGCGGCCGGCCTGGGGGACGTGCCGGTCGGGGCGGTCGTGGTTCGGGAGGGCCGCGTGATCGCCCGCGGCCACAATCGCCGGGAGTGTCTGCGGGATCCCACAGCCCACGCGGAGGCCGAGGCGCTCCGGGGGGCGGCGCGGGTCGTGGGGGGATGGCGTCTTCTTGAGTGTACCCTCTACGTCACTCTGGAGCCGTGCGTGATGTGCGCGGGGGCGCTGGTGCAGGCCCGCGTCGCCAGGCTGGTCTATGGCACGTCCGATCCGAAGGCCGGGGCGGCCGGCAGCGTCGTGGACGTCCTGCGCGATCCTCGATTCAATCACGTCGTGGAGGTGGTGGGGGGCGTGCGCGAGGCCGAGTGCGGCGCGCTGCTCCGCGAGTTCTTCGCCGGGCTGCGGGGGTAGCGGCTCCGGACCTCCGCGCGCGCTTCGCGCGCCCCGGGCGCGGCGCCTGAAGGAGGATGCTCCGAAGGGGCCAAACTATCGAGGCCGGAGAGAGGTCTCGGAGGACGTGGGGGGGATGGACACATGAGCGAGGGCGGACCGGCGCACGACCCGGAAGTGGGCAGGATCGCGGCCGCGTGGAGCGACGGCCGGCTCAGCCGTCGAGATGCGATCCGCAGACTGGTGATGCTCGGCCTGAGCGCGCCCTCGGCGGCCGCGATCGCGTTCGGGAGGCCCCGGCCGGCCGGCGCGGTGGCTCCCGCCCAGAATTTCAAGGGGCAAACGCTCGTCGTCACCAGCTTCGGCGGAACCTGGCAGCAGTTCATGATCGACGAGCATATCCCCCAGTTCGAGGCGGAGACCGGCGCCAAGGTCGAGCTCGCGATCGGGCTTTCCAAGAACTGGTTTGCCAAGATGCAG
>DATHLI010000125.1:0-6000 GCA_035488355.1 bacterium
ATGTACGAAAAATCCCCCATCGTCCCGCGACCCGGCTACTGCGACGCCCCCACTACTTGCCCCATAGCGTCCCCGCAACGCGGGAGACCAGGGCGGCGCGGGCCCGGCTGAGCCGGCTGGCCAGGGTATTCTCCACCATGATCCGCCGGTCTCGGGTCGTCAACCGGACGCCGCCGATCACCTCGGGGGTTTCCCGAATCTCGACGGACAGGCCCATCGCTTTGGCGACCTCCTGGGCAATCCCGGCATCGCCCGGGGGCACGTCCAGCGTTCCGCCCTGGGTCTCGAGCCCTTGGGCGGCCTCTGTGAGGAGGGTCCGCAGCATGGCCCGCCGGCGGGCCGGATCCTCGCTCATCCGTTTGAGCTCCGCGGCGGCCCGGTCGAACACTGCCTGGATCGCTGTGTCCTTGGCTTCCAGCAGCATCGCGGCGGCCTTGAGGCTGGCGGCGCTGGCGGCCCGGGTCTTGGCCTGCGCGCGCTCGTTCTCCAGCCGCCGGCGCGTCGCGCCCGCGAGCTCCTCGGCGTCCTTCCGGGCGGCGGCAAGGAGTTCCTCGGCCCGCGCCCGCGCCTCGGCGAGGACTTTGTCCTTCTCGACCCGGGCCTCGCCCTCCAGCAGTCGGGCCAGTTCGGAGCCCATCGTGCTCCTCTCGACGGCCGGCAGGTCAGATCTTCCCGTACAGGAAGAAAGCGTTCACGAACCCGAAAATCACGAGCGTCTCCGGAATGACGAGCAGCACCAGCATGGTGCCGAACATCTCCGGGCGCTCGGCGATCACCCCGGCCGCCGCGCCGCCGATCCTCGACTGCGCGATGCCCGTGCCGACGGCCCCGAACCCGATCGCGATGCCGGCACCCACGCCCAGCAGGCCCGCGCCGATGCCGGCCCCGGCCGGCTTGCCCGCCTCCTGCGCGGCCGCCATCGCCGCGAACGACACAATCGACAACCCGATCAACGCCAAAATCAGGATCGCCCCCCGCCTTCTCACGCTATCCACCTCCGGTGCGTTGGAATGGCCGGTACGGATGCCCGGTGTCCTGGTAGTACTTGAACTTGGAGAAGAACTCGACCCAGTGGAGTCGGGCGGGCTGCAGGATGTGGCTGAGCACCGACAGCCCGAAGAACAGGATGTGCGCCACCGCGCCCACGAAGATCCCGAGGACGACCTGCGAAAACGCCCCGGTGTATCCTCCGCCGAGGGTATTGGCGACGATCGCCAGGGCCAGGGAGGCCATGCCGACGGCAAAGATCCGGGCGTACGAGATGATGGCGCCGAAGGTCGAGATGGATTCCATCACCCACATCAGGCTCCCCAGGGTGGCCGACGCGAGCAGCGCGAGCAAAAAGACCAGCGCGCCGCCCAGCATCACCGGCCGGAAAAAGGCGGGGGACAGCACGTGCACCTGGGTGGCCAGCCAGAGAAAGATCGAGGTCCCTCCACTCAGGAGGGCCACGGCTTCCAGCAGTTCCCTTCGCTCCTGGTGCCGCACGGCTTTCACCATCTCCAAAATCAGGCCCAGGTACACCTGGGCCAGACCGAACCCGATCGAGATGTACAGGTAAATGGTGACGAGGCCCAGCCGATCGAACCACGGGTGGAACCCCGGGATGAACCGCTCCGGGAGGTTGCCGAAGAACTCCCCAAAGACGATCCCGAAGAGAAACGTCCAGACCGTCATCCAAGTGAGGAGCGCGACCACGGACCACAGCACCGCGGGGCGCATGGTGAATCCAAAATCGATCCCGCCGATCACCGCCCGCCAGGGACGCCCGGCCGCGGCCTTGGCGCGCAGCCACAGCGCGATCCCCAGGAGAAACAGCCCGTACCCCACGTCCCCGATGATGATGCCGACCCACAGCGGCATCCCGATCGCAAAGAAGATCGTCGGGTCGAACGTCCCATACTTCGGCGGATCGAAGATGCCGAGAAAGAGCTCGAACGGCTTGAGCCACCCGGGGTTGTCGAGGAGGACAGGCACGTGCTCGGCGTGGTGCACCGGCGCCGGCTCATCGTACACCATGATCTCCCGCCCGAACCGCCTGAAGAGGCCGTCGCGCACCGCGAAGACCCGCCGCGTCGGCGCCCACCCGTAGACGAGAAAGGCGTAGCGGGACTGGGGGAGCTGCGCCATCAGCTCGTAGCGGTGCGCCGCATCCCGTGCGACCGTCGCGATCGCCCCGATCTCGGCCCGATGGCGCCGGCTGAGCTCCATCAGCTGCCGGCGGAGATTCTCGATCTCGCCCGGGAGGGCCCGGGCGCGCGCCTGGAGCTGGGGGACGGCCTGCCCGAGGGGCAGTCCTCGGACGCTCGCGGGGAGCCGGAGCTCGGTCACGCCGGCGCGGGTGAGGATGCCGCGGACCGCCTCGGCGTCCTGCCGGGCAAAGGCCACGACGGCGCCGATCCGGTTGTCGTCCACGGGGCGGCTCACCAGTTCCAGCCGGCCGCCGGTCGCCTGCTCCAACTCCGCGCGCAGCATGTCGATGGCATCAGGCGGCTTGGCGTCCATGACGAACCCGATGGCCTCCACGCGCCGGCTCGCTTCCAACAGCGCGAGGAGCGGCGCCAGCACCTCGATCGCCCGGCCGTAGGCCCGCAGCAGCTCCTGCTCCTCTTCCGCCTCGAGCAGGCGGCGGGTCAGGCTCTGCGTCTCGGTCTCAACCGGGGCCAGTCGAGCGCGGAGGGCTTCGGGGGTCTGCGTCGAGAAGGCCTCGGTCGCCGGCGGAGGCGTCTCGATGACGGGCAGGAGGGCCAGGATCCCTTCGGCCTGCGTTCGCACGCCGTCGAGCGCCGCGCGGGTGGCCTGGTCTTCCGGGGATAGCTCCCGGGGACCGATCGCCTCATCGGCCGGCCGGACGTGATCGATGTGGAGGACGCCCAGTCGCTGGACGGCTTCCACGACACCGCGCTGCAGCCGCCGCGGGCCGAGCACGGTGATCCGGCTCATCGGGACGATCACGTGAGCCCCCCGAGCACCTCACGCACCACCAGATCGACGGCCGCGTTCATCCGTCCTTCCGCCTGCGTTCGGATCGCCTCGGCGTCCGTCCGCGCCCGGGCGAGGACCTGCTCCGTAATGGCCTGAGCGTCGGCCGCCGCGGCCGCCGCCGCGGCGACAGCCTCCTGCTGGGCCTGCTCCCGCGCCCGAGCCCTCAGGGCCTCGGCCTGGCGCTGGGCCTCTTCCACCAGCCGCGCGGCCTCCTGCTGCGCCCTGATGAGCTCCTCTTGAAGTTCCCGTTCTTTTTGAGCGATCTTCCGTAGAATTTCGTCGCCGGATGAGGACTTCGAGGCGTCGGGGTGAGCCATGAACGCTCCCGTGGGCAAAAAAATATCGCCCGCGATCCGGATCTGTTCCGTCTGCCGCCGCCCGCGGACGATCGGGCAGCAAACTCGCCTCATGGTAGCAAAGGACGGAAATGACTGTCAAGGGCTTGCCCCGGCGGGTGTTCTCTCGTGCGCAGTCGCCCCCGGGCGCTGGATCGAACGATTTCGCGGCCGACGCGCGATCCGGCCGCTCAGTATCTGCCGAGGGTCGCTGCCCCGGTCACCACGCTGATCACCCGCTCGAGGAAGAACACGATGAACACCGTGACGGCCACGGTGACTGTGAGCAGCGTGCGCACCAGGGAAGTCTCCGGGAGCGCCGGCGCACCGTCGGGCGCCGGCATCTGGTACATCGCCCGGATCACGCCGGCATAGTAGAAGAGGGAGACCACGCTGTTGAGGATCCCCACGACGGCGAGCCAGAGGAATCCGGTGTTGATCGCCGCGGCGAACAGGAAGAATTTGCCGAAGAACACTGCGGTGGGAGGAATGCCGGTCAGCGACAGCATGAACAGCGCCATCGCGAACGCCGAGAACGGGGCGCGCGTGGACAGTCCCGCGTAGTCGGGGATCGCATCCGAGCCCAGCGCCCGCTCAACGCTGATCGCCACGGCAAAGGCCCCCATGTTGGTGAAGGTGTACGCGAACAGATAGAAGAGGACGGCGCCCTGCCCCGACCAGGGCCCCACCGGGTTGGACGCCTGCGCCACGACGCCGATGAGCATGTAGCCGGCGTGGGCGATGGAACTGTACGCCAGCATCCGCTTGATGTTCTGCTGGGAGAGCGCCACGAGGTTGCCCAGGGTCATCGTGACCGCCGCCAGTCCCGCCAGGATCGTCACCCACCCATAGGCGGGCAGGGCCACGGAGAACACGCGGAGGAGGGCCGCGAACGCCGCCGCCTTGCTGCCGACCGACAGGAATGCGGTGACCGGCGTCGGCGCCCCCTCGTAGACGTCCGGCGTCCACTGGTGGAACGGGACGATGGAGATCTTGAACCCGAGTCCGGCGAGGACGAGCATCACCGCGAGCCCCAGGAACCCGGAGTTGAGGTAGGCCGTGTGCTGCATCAGGCGGTAGATGTTCGTCGTGCCCGCGGCGCCGTACAGGAACGTAAACCCGTACAGCATCACCGCGGAGGCGGCCGCCCCGTAGAAGAAGTACTTGATGCCGGCCTCGTTGCTCTTCGGGTCGCCCTTCAGAGCCCCGGCCAGCACGTAGGAGATGAGGGAGACGAACTCGATCGCCAGGAACAGCAGGATGAGGTCCGCGGCGGCCGCCATCATTGCCAGCCCGAGGACCATGAAGACGATCAGGCTGTAGATCTCCCCCTCGTAGCGCGTCTTCTGGCCCTGGAAAAACTCCATAGCCGCGAGCAGCACGAGCACGCCGCTCAGAATCGCGATCCCCTTGAAGAACGCGGCGAACGCGTCGATCGCGTAGGTCTCGGCGAACGCAAAGTGCGGCGCTCCCCCCAGCAACTCGGCCGTCGGCACGAGCGCGACCAGCAGGCCCCCCACGCCGATCCACCCGGCGAGACGCTTCTGGTTGGGCGCGGTCACCAGGTCGACGACCAGGAGCACGACGCCGAGTGCGGCGATGATCAGCTCCGGCGTAATCGCGCGGACGTCGGCGGTCATCTCACCATTCCCAGGATGGCGACCATCGCCCTGTTGATCGTATCGACGAGCGGACGCGGATAGACGCCGACGAACACCATCAGCGCCGCCAGCGGGACGAGCGCCCACTCCTCGCGGCGGTCGAGATCCGGCAGGGCGGCCCAGCGCGCGTTGAGCGGCCCGAAGAAGATCCGCTGGATCGCCCACAAGAAGTAGGCGACGGTGATCACCACGCCGACCAGGGCCACGACGGTCAGCGTCGGGTAGATCTGGAAGGATCCCAGAAAGATCAGAAACTCGGCCACGAACCCCATCAGTCCCGGCAGGCCGAGCGAACCGAGCATCGCCAGCATCGTCAGGCCCGTGTAGACCGGCAGCCGGGCCCCGAGCCCGCCGAAGTCATCGACCCCCCGCGTATGCGCCCGGTAGTCGTAGATCACCCCGACCAGGAAGAACAGGGCGCCGGTAATGACCCCGTGGGCGAGCATCTGCAGCGTGGCCCCGTTGAGCGCGGTCGCGGCCGCCGCCGCCAGGTCCTTGCGCCCCGCCGCCGCCGCGGCCGCGGCAATCCCCAGCATGACGTAGCCCATGTGGTTGACGCTCGAGTAGGCGACGAGCTTCTTGAGATCGGTCTGGGCCATTGCGACGAGCGCGCCGTAGACCGCCGCGATCACGGCGAGGACGGCGACGACGTAGGCGAGATGGGCGAAGGCCTGCGGGAGCAGCGGCAGGGCGATGCGGACGAACCCGTAGGTGCCCAGCTTCAGGAGCACCGCCGCCAGCAGGACGCTCCCGGCGGTCGGCGCCTCGACGTGCGCGTCCGGCAGCCAGGTGTGGAACGGGAACATCGGCACCTTGATCGCAAAACCGAGGAAGAACCCCCAGAACGCCAGGATCGCCAGCGGCAGGTCACGGCGGAGCGGCTGCTGCCGGATCAGCGCGAGGATGTCAAAGGTCGGGGGCGACGAGTGGAAGTACACGATCAGGATCGCCAGCAGCATCGCGAGCGACCCCACCAGCGTGTACAGGAAAAACTTGATCGCGGCGTAGGCCCGGCGCGG
>DATHLI010000126.1:0-3069 GCA_035488355.1 bacterium
TGCTCTTCGTCGAGGAGTTTCGCCTGAAGGAGTTGCTCAAGGCCGTGTACTTCTCTCCCACCGTCACCAGCACGACCGCCGCCGCGGTGGTCTGGTGGTGGTTGTACAATCCGCAGTACGGGCTGTTCAACGTCTTCCTGAAGCTCCTGCATCTCCCGCCGCAGCCGTGGTTATTGTCCAGTCATCAGGCGCTCTCGGCCATCATCATCTTCAGCATCTGGAAAACCCTCGGCTACAACATGGTCATCTATCTCGCCGGCCTGCAGGCCATCCCTGCGATGTTTTATGAGGCGGCCATCCTGGACGGGGCGTCGCCGCTGCAGCGGTTCGTCTCGGTGACCGTGCCGCTCTTGGCGCCGACCACGATCTTCATTGCCATCTATAATATGATCTTCGCGCTGCAGGTGTTCGACCAGGTCTTCGTCTTGACGGGCGGCGGGCCGGCGAATGCGACCAACGTCGTCGTCCTCGAGCTTTACCACCAGGCCTTTCAACGGTACCGGTTCGGGTACGCCTCGGCGGAGGCGACGCTCCTCTTCGTCATCATCCTGAGCGTCACCGTCGTCCAGCACCTCTGCAGCCGGCGCTTCGAGGTCGCCTATTGATTCGCCGGTCGCTCGTCTATGTCGCGCTCGGGTTGGGCGGCCTTGTGATGGCCCTGCCCTTCTACTGGATGCTGGTGACCGCGGTCAGCCCCGCGCCGGACATCATCTCGTTCCCGCCGCGCTGGATCCCCTCGCGGGTGATCTTCGATCACTTCCAGGCCGCGTGGGCCAAGGCGCCGTGGATCCTCTACTATGAGAACAGCCTCGTCGTCGCGGTCATTTCGGTGGGTCTCTCCATGCTGTTCGGCCTCTTCGCCGGCTATGCGTTCGCCGTCTACCGCTTCCCGCTGCGCACCCCGCTCTTTCTTCTCATCCTTGGGACGCTGATGGTGCCGGTGCAGGTCAGCAGCGTGGCCTTGTACGTTTTCCTCTCGCGCATCGGGTGGGTGGACAGCTATGCCGGCATCCTGGCGCCGAATTTTGCCAGCGCCCTCGGCGTGTTCCTCATCCGGCAATCGATCAGCGTAGTCCCGATGGACCTGATCGAGGCGGCGCGGATCGACGGGGCAGGGGAGATCCGCATCGTGCTGGCGGTCGTGGCGCCCTTGATCAAACCGGCGCTCGCGACCATCGCCCTGCTCCTCTTCCTCAGTAGCTGGAACGATTTCCTCTGGCCCGAGATCGTCATCAACTCCGAGCGGCTGCGGACCCTCCCCGTCGGCATCGCGCTCTTCAAGGATCCCTACGGCAACATCGACTACGGCCCGTTGATGGCCGCGGGGGTCATTGCGACCGCGCCGATGCTGCTGGCCTACGCCGTCTCACAGCGGTTCATGATCCGGGGGGTCGCGCTGACCGGCCTGAAGTAACCCAGACCGTCGGCGTCGAAGCGCCATGACCAAGAGGTGAGCCCGATGATCCTCGTGACGGGAGCCACCGGCACGACCGGCGGGGAAGTCGCGCGCCAGCTCATCGCCGCCGGGCAGAAACCTCGCCTGCTCGTCCGCGACCCGAGCAAAGCCCGAGAGTTCCAAAAGACGGCCGAGATCGCGCAGGGGGATCTCGGGCGCCCCGAGTCGCTCGGTCCCGCCATGAAGGGAATCGAGCGGCTCTACCTCGTTTCGGCCGGGCCGAGCGGACCGGACCTCGAGGCCAGCGCCATCGAGGCGGCGAACAAGGCGGGCGTCAGGCACGTGGTCAAGCTCTCGGTCATCGGAGCCGGGACCCCGGTGTTGATCCTCTCGCAGTGGCATGCCAAGTCCGAGCAGCGCCTCAGGGAGTCCGGACTCAAGTGGACGATGCTCCGGCCGGGCAACTTCATGTCGAATGCGCTCGGCTGGGCAGAGACGATCAAGACACAGGGGGCGTTCTTTCAGTCCACCGGGAACGGCCGCTGGGCGGCCATCGACCCCGCGGACATCGGCGCGGTCGCGGTGAAGACCCTCACCACCCCGGGTCATGAAGGCAAGGCCTACACGCTGACCGGCCCAGAGTCGCTGAGCGCCGCGCAGTACGCGGCGATGTTGTCGTCAGTCCTGGGGAAGCCGGTGAAGTTCGTGGACGTCCCGCTCGAGGCGCTCCGAAGCGGCATGCCCAAAGGCATGCCGCCGGCCTACGTCGAGGCCCTGATGGATCTCTACGCGGCCTTGAGGGCGGGCAAGGCCGACGTCGTGACCGACGGGGTGGAGCAGGTGACCGGGCGGCGGCCCGGGACGTTCGAGGCTTGGGCGCGGCGCAATGCCGCCGCGTTCATGTAGGCGGAGCCTGCGGTCCGGAAGGGCTGGTTTGTCCGAACACGCAGAGACGACCGCACGATGAGACGCCGCCTCGCCGCCGTCGCAGCGCTCGGGCTCCTGCTCGGCGCCGCCCCCGCCTCCCCGAGCCCGCGGGTGTCGCTCGAGTTTTGGACGATCGCCCTTCAGCCGCTGCTCACCGCCTACGTGCAGGACATGATCGGCCGGTACGAGCGCACGCATCCCGGCGTACGCGTCCGGTGGATCGATCTCCAGTTCCAGTCCCTCGACCAGAAGCTCCTGTCCGCGATCGCCGGGGGCGTCGCCCCCGACGTCGTCAATCTGAACACCGAGATCACGGTCCGGATGGCCCAGGCCCACGCGCTCGTGGACATGGAGGCCGCCGTCCCTGCGGCCGCGCGGGCCCGGTACTTCCCCAACATCTGGGCATCGCTGCGCGTCGGGGGGCGGGCCTACGGGATTCCCTGGTATGTGGAGCCCGATGTCCTCGCCTTCAATCGGACGCTGTTCCGGCGCGCCGGATTGGATCCCGCCCATCCACCGGCCACCATGGACGCGTTCATCCAGACTGCGGTGACGATCAAGCAGAGGACCGGCGTGTACGGGTTCATGCCGAACGTGGACACGATCCGGCTGCTGACGCTGTTCCAGGAAGAGGGGCTGCCGGTGCTCAGCCCCGACCGGCGCCGCGCGGTGTTCGCCGGCCCGGCCCACGCGGCGCTGCTCGCGCGGTACGTGGACCTGTTCAAGCGCGACATGTTCCCCGCCGA
>DATHLI010000127.1:0-5895 GCA_035488355.1 bacterium
ATCCTGCCGCTGCAGAGTTTCCGCCACGCGGAGTTCCTGCACAACGAGGTGCCGGGCATCTCGATCCCGCAGTGGGTGCGCGACCGCATGCAGGCCGCCGGCAATGCCGGGCGGGAGGAAGGGCTGCGGCTGGCCCGCGAGCTGCTGGAGGCGCTGCTCGGCCGCATCGACGGCGCCTACTTCATGCCGTCGTTTGGCCGGTACGAGCTCGTGGCTACGCTGGTCGGGGAACTGAGAGCGCGCATCGGGGCGGGCGCCGCGAGGACCCGCGCGTGAGGCGCCGCGACTGGTTCCTGGCCTACACGCGGTTCGCGGCGATGGTCACGGTGGCCCTGTACACGGCCGGGCATGCCGCCGTGGGGTTTCCGCTGCTGCTGGGAGGAGCCGTCTGGCGCCTAGCGACCCTCCGCCCGCCGCTCTGGCAGCGGACTCCGCTCGATCTCCCGCTCGCGGCGTTCGGCGTGATCCTCGTGCTCTCTACCATTGCCTCTCCGTACCGGTCGATCGCCGTGACGGCCACCGTGATTACGCTCGCGTCCGGCATCGTGTGGTTCGGATCGTTTGCTTGGCTGGTGCACCGCGACCCCTCGGCCCGGCCGGCGCTGCTCCGCGTCTGGGCTCTGGGCGCACCGCCCGCCGCGGTCATCGGCACAATCGCCGGCCGCATCACACCAGGCCATGACCGGGCCTATTTCCCTCAGATGCCGATGGGGTCGAGCGCGTTTGCGACCACCCTCTCCCTCGGGAGCCTTGTGGCCCTCGGCTTGGCCTACCGCGCGCGAGGGCGAGAACGGCTTCTCTGGTTTGCCTGTGCGCTGGCAAGCCTGGTGGGTCTCATGGAGGCCCAATCACGATCTGCCCTGCTCGGATGGTTGGCCGGAGCCGCCTACCTGACCTGGCGCGAGTTCCGCGGTCGCCCGCCCCGGCTGGTGGTGGCGCTGGCCTCGGGGCTGGTCGTGCTTTTGTTTGCGGGGGTCGTCGCCCCAGCGACGGTGGCGTATGTGCGGAGGGCGCCAAGAGACCTGGTCCAGGACCGGCTCCAGATCTGGCAGATTGCCGTCGGGATGGTCCAGGCGCATCCGCTCCTCGGGACCGGACCCGGAACCTTTCAAACCGTGTTTGATCAGTGGAAGCCTCCGGGCCTTGAACGAAAGTGGTCTGCGCACGACCTCTGGCTCAATTACACGGTAGAAACGGGCCTTCTCGGACTGCTGGGCATTCTCTGGGTGATCTGCACCGCCGCCCGCGAATGGGTGCGCTGGGGTCGCCGAGCCGCGCCTGGGGGGGATCCTCTCATGCCCACGGTTATTGCGGTCGTAATCGGCGTCCTGGTGAACCAATGTGGGGACAATACATTGCTCTCGGTGTCCACGATCTCGGGGTTTTGGCTGCTGCTCGCATTCCTAGTGGTGCCTTTTCCAACTCCAGCACCCCGGCGCGAATCCGGCGACGGCGGCCCAAATGACGGGGAAGGCGTCCCGATAGCGCCTCTGAGGGAGGCGCTGACGGCGGGAATCAGATCGAGGGAGGGATCCTGGTGAAGACTAAGGTGTTGGTTTCGGGGGCTGGGGGCTTCATTGGGCATCACCTGGTGAAATCCTTGAAGCAGCGCGGGTACTGGATACGCGGAGTCGACGTCAAGTACCCGGAGTATGAGGCGACGGCCGCCGACGAGTTCGAGATCCTTGACCTGCGCCGGTGGCCGAATTGCCTGCAGGCCACCCGTGCCATCGACGAGTGCTACAATCTCGCCGCCAACATGGGGGGAATTGGCTTCATCACGAGGCACAAGGCGGAGATCATGCGCGACAGTGTGCTCATCAACACCCACATGCTGGAGGCTGCGCGGATCAACGGCCTCAAGAAGTACCTCTTCACCTCCTCCGCCTGCGTGTATCCGGGGTATCGGCAGAACTCTACCGACGCGACGCCTCTTAAGGAAGAGGATGCCTACCCCGCGGATGCGGAGGACGGATATGGCTGGGAGAAGCTCTTTACGGAGCGGATGTGCCGGCATTATCGCGAGGACTTCGGACTGCAGACATATGTTGTCCGCTTCCACAACATGTACGGGCCGCTCGGTACGTACGATGGAGGCCGGGAGAAAGCCCCGCAGGCCCTCTGCCGGAAGATCGCGCTTGCCAGGGATGGAGGCGAGATCGAGGTGTGGGGGGACGGGAAGCAGACCCGCTCGTACTGCTACGTCGACGATTGCGTCGAGGGCATCTACCGGCTGACGCAGTCTGATTGGCATGAGCCGATCAACCTGGGATCGGACCGGCTGGTGACCGTGAATGAGCTGGTGGACATGATTGCCCGGATTGCGGGCAAGCGTGTGGTCAAGCGGTACGACCTCACTAAGCCTCAGGGGGTGCGCGGCCGGAACAGCGATAATACGAAACTACGGCAGGTCCTTGGGTGGGAACCCCAGGTCACTCTTGAAGAGGGCCTTGCGAGGACCTACAAGTGGATTCGGGAGCAACTCGTCAGGGCAGGGAGAGTCCGCGAAGAGGTTCTGAAGTAGCGTAGTCGCCGATGATCGAGCGCGGCTCGTCGTCGCTTGCTCTTCGACAGCATGAGCGCGGGCGCGCCGTGCGGCTACCCCTGCATATTGCCGAGCGGCGCCTGCTGCTGGTGGGGCTTGACGTGCTGGCGGTGAATGTGGCGCTGCTGCTCGTGCTTGCCATCCGCGCCCACGAGGTGCCAAACTTTGGCCCTCTCACCAGCCACCCCGGCTGGTTCGTGGTGCTGACCGGCATATGGTTGGTGGTGGCGCATGCCCTCGACGCCTACGAGTCCCGGGCCGCCGGGCGGCTCGAGGCCGCCATCCCGGCGGCCGCCAGAGCGGGGCTTCTGGCCTCAATCCTCTATCTGCTTGTTCCGCGTCTGACGCCCCCGCTTCCAACGTCTCGCATCGCCCTAGCCAGCTTTCCCGTGCTCGTGACCCTGGCGCTGCTTCTGGAACGCTGGCTGTTCGCGTGGGCCCTCCCCAGGCCGGCGTACGAGCGGCAGACGCTGATCATCGGCGCCGGCTGGGCCGGGCGGACGGCGGCACAGGCCCTGTTGGGGGAGGACGACGGAGGCTACTCCGTGGTGGGATTTGTCGACGACGATCCGCGAAAAGCGGACACTACTATCCCGATATGGGATGAAGAGCGCAAGCCCCCGCTTCTGAGTGAGGGGTCTCCGACCACGTTGCCCGTTTTGGGGAACCGGCAACAGGTGCAGGAATTGATCGCCAAACATCGCATCTCGACAGTGATCCTGGCCATTACCGGCGAGGTCGACTCGGATCTTCTGCAAATTCTCGCCGACTGCGTGGAGCAGGGGGTTGAGCTGCTGCCAATGTCCATCATCTTTGAGCAGCTGACCGGTCGGGTGCCCGTCGAGCGCATCGGAGAGCGGTGGTACGCAGCCATCCCCATTCACCCCAAGGTGACGGGCACGTTCTGGGGGCTGACCAAGCGCATGATGGACATCGTTCTCGCCACCGCCGGCCTGTCCTGCCTTCTACCGTTGTTGCCGCTCATCGCGCTGGCGATCGTTCTCGACTCACCCGGGTCCATCTTCTACCTTCAAGAGCGGGTGGGGAAGGGGGGGGACATCTTCCAGGCGTTGAAGTTCCGCTCGATGGTGCCCGGCGCGGAGCAGGGGAGCGCAATGTGGGCGCAGGAGCACGACCCCCGGGTGACCAGGGTGGGCAGGATTCTCAGGACAACGCACCTCGATGAATTTCCGCAGTTCCTCAACGTCCTCAAGGGAGAGATGAGCATCGTCGGGCCCAGGCCCGAGCGGCCCGAGTTTGTGGACAGGCTGGCCGCGCAGATCCCGATCTACCGTCTACGGCACACCGTCAAGCCCGGCATGGGGGGTTGGGGGCTGATCCGGCAGGGCTACGCCGGATCGGCGGAGGACGCGCTGATCCGCCTGCAGTACGATCTGTATTACATCAAGCACCAGTCGCTGTGGCTCGACCTCCTGATCATCTTGAAGACGATTATGCATGCGGTGACGCTGAAAGGCCGGTAAGCGTCTGCGCAGGCGGCCCACCCGCCAGAAGGTAAAGTGATTCCGGGCATCTAACTCAGCAGCCTATATGGCAGGTTGGGGCGCGCGGTGAGCTTCGCGGAGGACTATCTCACTGAGGTCGGCCGTATCCTCCAGCAACTCGATCCCGACGTCATAGAGAAAAGTATCGATTTGCTGGTTGACACGCGGGCACGCAGCGGGCGTCTGTTTGTCCTCGGGGTCGGCGGCGGCGCGGCCAACGCGTCCCACGCCGTCAACGATTTTCGGAAGATTGTCGGGCTCGAGGCATACGCCCCTACCGACAACATCGCGGAACTGACCGCGCGGATCAACGACGAGGGATGGGCAGGCGCATTTGAGGGGTGGCTGCGCATCAGCAGGGTGACCGCGGACGACCTGATCCTGGTTTTCTCCGTTGGCGGGGGCGATGTAGAGAAGAACGTCAGCGTCAACCTCGTTCAGGCGCTGCGCTACGGCAAACAGCAGGGAGCCCGGATCCTGGGGATCGTGGGGCGCTCCGGCGGGGTGACCGCGCAGGTGGCCGACGCATGCATCATCGTGCCGCCGGTGAATCCGGCGCACATCACTCCCCACACGGAGGCGTTGCAATCGGTCCTCTGGCACCTCATGGTGTCCCACCCACGGCTCAAGCGGGCCCCGACCAAGTGGGAATCGCTGCAGTGAGTTGGTTGCGCCGGGCGGTCTTCCTCGATCGGGATGGCGTCCTTAATGAGGCGATCGTGAGGAACGGAAAGCCTCGCTCGCCCCTGCGCCTTCAGGAGGTGGTGATTCCCGACGGAGTGCCGGAGGCCTTACGCGCCTTGAAAAAGGCCGGCTTCGTCCTCATCTGCGTGACCAATCAACCCGACGTCGCGCGGGGGATTCAGCGGCGAGAGGCGGTGGAGGCCATCAACGCCGCCCTCGTCGCCAGGCTGCCTCTGGACGGCATCCTCGTCTGCTATCATGACGACCAGGACGGCTGTTCCTGCCGCAAGCCGCAGCCCGGGTTGATCCTCCAGGCCGCCGGGGAGCACACGATCGATCTCCGGAGAAGTTTCGTGATCGGGGATCGGTGGCGCGATATCGAAGCCGGCCGCCAGGCGGGATGTCTAACCATCCGCCTCCAGCGGCACTATACTGAGCAGGAACCCGAGACATCGCCCGATTACGTCTCGCACTCGCTCACCGAAGCCGCATCGTGGATTCTGAGCCGAGACGCGCCATAGGAGGGACCTGCATGAGACCGGTATCCGAACTGCGGATCAAGATCTATGCCGATGGAGCGGACCTCCAGGGGATCCGGCAGTTGTATCAGAAGCCGTGGATCAGGGGATTTACGACCAATCCCACCCTGATGCGCAAGGCAGGGGTGGCCGACTATCGGGCGTTTGCCATCGAGGTTTTGAAGATGATTCCGGATCGGCCGATTTCATTTGAGGTCTTCTCGGACGAGTTCGAGGAGATGGCATCCCAGGCGCGTGAGATTGCCACCTGGGGCAAGAACGTCTATGTCAAAATCCCCGTAACCAACACGCGAGGGGAGTCGTCGGCAGAGGTCATTCGTGACTTGACCGCGGCGGGGATCAAGGTCAACGTGACGGCGCTCCTGACCCTTGACCAGGTCCGCGACGTCACGGCGACGCTCGCGAGGGGAAGCCCTGCGTATGTGTCCGTGTTCGCCGGCCGCGTCGCCGATACGGGTCGCGACCCGGTGCCGCTGATGGCCGCGGCCGTCGAGCTGGTGAGGACTGCTCCGAATGCCGAGCTTATCTGGGCCAGTGCGCGTGAGCTCCTCAACATCGGCCAGGCCGAGGCGATCGGCTGCCATATCATCACCGTCACCCACGATATCCTGGACAAACTGGA
>DATHLI010000128.1:0-26983 GCA_035488355.1 bacterium
CCCCTTCGCCCTCGCCGTTCGCACGTAGTCCTCGCCCAGCACCTCCAGCATGCTGCCGCGCATCACCCGGGTGATCACCCCGATGCTGTACGACGACAGCACGAGCGCCGGCAGCGCGAGGTGCGCGAGCGCATCCGGGACGAGGCCGCCCTGGCCGGCGAGCAGCGCGTCGATGATTACGAACCCCGTGACGAAGGGCGGGGTGGGCAGGCGGGGGTTCAGCTGCCCGGCCGACGGCGCCCAGCCCAGGCGGGCGTAGAAGATCACGAGCGCCATCAACCCCAGCCAGAACACCGGCATCGAGACGCCCACGAGCGACCCGGTCCGGGCGGCCTGGTCGACGAAGCCGTCGCGCCTCGCCGCCGAGACGATGCCGAGGGGGATGCCGACCGCGAGGCTCAGCAGCATCGCCGCCACGGC
This sequence comes from bacterium, assembly GCA_035488355.1. GTDB lineage: Bacteria > Sysuimicrobiota > Sysuimicrobiia > Sysuimicrobiales > Segetimicrobiaceae > Segetimicrobium. Next base: position 421 of record DATHLI010000128.1, read on the forward strand.
GAGCTCGATCGTCGCGGGCAGGTGCTGGCGCAGGTCCGTCAGCACCGGCTGGTGCGTCGAGATCGACGCCCCCATGTCTCCGTGCAGGAGATTCCACGCATAGATGACGTACTGCTGCGGCAGCGGGCGATCGAGTCCCCAGCGGTGTCGAAACACGGCCACGGCCTCGGGGTTCGCGGCGGCCCGCTCGCCGAGGTTGGCGGCCACCGGATCCGACGGCACCGCGTGCGAGAGGACGAAGCTGAGCACCGTGATCCCCACGAGCATCACGGGCAGCAGGAGGACGCGCCGCCCCACGTACCCGAGCAGGTTCATGGGGGCGCCGCCTCCGCGCGGCCGGCGGCCGGCGCGCTACGGAGGCATCTCATCGTCCCTGCGGGAAGGCGCCGGAGGCGGGGAACGCGGGCGCGAGCGCCTGCGCGTCAGACACGCCGGATGGGGTAGAAGTCGACTTCCCACACGCTGTTGTAGGTCACCCCGCGCAGGTCCGAACGGTAGCCGAACGGGAGGGCCGGCGTAAACAGCGGCGCGTAGGGACCGATCTCCAGCAGGCGCCGCTGGATCTTCTGGAGCAGCGTGGCGCGCGCTCCAGGATCCCCCTCCTGCGTCGCCCGGTCGCCCCACTGCGCCAGTTCCTGCGCCGCGGGGCTGGCGTCCGCCGGCCAGTTCATGCGCTTGCCGACGAGCTGACCGGGCAGGTAGACGAGGAAATCGGTCGCGTCCGGGTAGTCGGCGGCGTAGCCGCCGAACAGCGCCGGCGCCTTGCCGGCGCGGTACTGGCCGAGCGCAATCGTGCCCGGCAGCCCATCCAGGTCGACCGTGATACCGGTGGAGGCGAGATCGGACTGAATCTTCTGCGCCAGCAGCGCGTACTGGATGCCGTAGGACGTCGCGTCGCTCGAGAACATCAACCGGCCCCTGGCCTCCGTCAGCCCGGCCTCTTTAAGGAGCGCCTTCGCCTTGGTCTTGTCCGTCTTGAAGGCTTCCCGCGGATCGAGCGCCCCGGGCAGGTCGTTCGGGATCACGCCGGCCATGCGCTGCGCGCCGGGGCCGGCGATCGCCAGGATCCCCTCGTAGTCCAGGGCATACCGGATGGCCTGCAGCACCTTGGGGTTCGCCAGCTGGCCGGAGAGCGCGGGATCCATGTTGACCATCATCACGAACGATGTCGCGACGACGCTCGACTGGATCGTGACCGACGGCACGCGGCGCAGCAGCGGCAGGTTCGCCTGACCGAGGCTGAGCCCGATGTCGAGATCGCTGCGCGCGAGCTGCAGCGCCTGCGTCGACGCCTCGGGGACCCTGCGCAGCACGACGCGGTCCAGCGTCGCGGGGCCGCGCCAGTGACTCGGATTGCGGGCGAGCACGAGCTCCTGGGTCGGCGTGTAGCTCTGGATCATGAATGGCCCGCTGCCCGCGGAGTGCGACTGCAGCCAGGCCTCGGCCTGGTCCTTGGTCTTGGCGTCGGGGCCCGCGTCCCCTCCCTGGGCGGCGACCAGCGTGCTGTCCATGATGCCCAGCGCGCCGTTCGAGAGGATCGGGATGATCGATGGCTGCGGCTGCTTGAGGCGGACCGCCACGGTCTCCGGAGCGGGGGCCAGGACCTCGTCAACGTTGGCCAGGAAGAACGCCGGATTCGACTTGAGGTTGATGACCCGGTCGAACGACCACTTGACATCGGCCGACGTCACCGGGTTGCCGCTCGCGAACCGGACGTTGGGACGCAGCGCAAATGTGTAGAGCCGGCCGCCGTCGGAGACCTTCCAGGACGTGGCGAGGTGCGGCTTCGGGGTCGACAGATCCGCGCCCTCGAACGTCACCAGCGCGTCGTAGCACGCATGCGTGACCATCTCGCCGTCGGGCTCGAGGGTGTGCCCCGGATCGAGGCTCCGGATGACGAAGTTGGGCGCCATGATCAGGGTCTTCTGGCCCGCCGCCGGCGCCGCACGGGCAGGGACCGCTCCCCGCATCCGCCCGGCCAGCGCAAGCCCGGCCGCGGCCGCAGCCGCTGTCAAGAACGTCCGGCGCCGCATCGGTGACGAGCGCTACGCGGTCTTGTGGATCGGGTACAGGTCGAAGGCCCAGACGCTGTTGTAGGCGACGCCCTGGACGTTGGCCCGGAACGCGTACGGGATCGCGGGCTGGAACAGCGGCACGAACGGTCCGATCTGCGCGAGCGTGCGCTCGTATTCTTGTAGGAGCGCGATCCGCTTGGTGTCGTTCACTTCCGCCTCCGCGGTGTCCGCGAGGGCGGCCAGCTTCGCCGCTTCCGGGGATGCCGCCGGGACCCAGCCGGCCCGCTTCCCGACGACCCGGCCCGGGGCCCACACGAGAAAGTCGGTGGCGTCCGCGTAGTCGGCGGCCCACCCCCACACGCCAAACTGGTCCTTGCCGCTTCGGTACAGCGTGAGCGAGGTCACGGTCGGCAGCCCATCCAGCGCCAGGTCGATGCCGACCGTCGCGAGATCCGACTGGATCTTCTGCGCCAGCAGCGCGGTCGGGATGCCGAACTGAATCGCATCGCTCGAATACGAGAACTTGCCCCTGACCGTTCCCAGCCCCGACTCCTTGAGCAGGCTCTTCGCGCGCTCCCGGTCCGTCTTCGGGGCGGCCGTGCTCGGGAGCGATCCCGGCAGCAGCGTCGGGATGACCCCCGCGAGCCGCACCGCGCCCTTGCCGGCGATCTTCATGATCCCCTCGTAGTCGAGCGCGTACCGCACCGCCTGCTGGACCTTGAGGTTGGCGAACGGCCCGCCGACGCCGGCATTGTTGTTCATCAGCACGTAGAAGGTCGTCGCCGCCGGGCTCGCCCTGACGACCACATTCGGGACGCGGCTGAGCGGCGGGATCTGGTCCGGTCCGATGTTCGAGGCGATGTCCAGGTCCCCGCGGATCACCTGCAGCGCCTGCGTCACCGGGTCCGGGACGTCCCGGATGACGATGCGCTCGAGCCTGGCGGGACTGCCCCAGAAGCGCGGGTTGCGCACCAGGACGAGCTCCTGGCCGGCGGTGTAGCTCTGGATCATGAACGGCCCGCTTCCGGCGGAGCGCTGAAACAGGTACGGCTCCGCGTGATCGGTAGTCTTGGCATCCGGCCCGGCGTCTCCGCCGTTCTGCATGAGGACCTTGCTGTCGAGGATCCCCAATCCCGGGTGCGACAGGATGGGGATCAGGGACAGCTGCGGCGCCTTGGTGTGGATCACCACGGTCCGCGGATCGGGCGCGTCCACCGCCTCGACGCCGTCGAAGAGAAAGATCGTGTTCGCCTTCAAGTTGAGGATCCGATCGAACGTCCACTTGACGTCCGCCGAGGTCAGCTCGTTGCCGCCCGCAAACCGCACGCCGGGCCTCAACGTGAACGTGAACGTGCGGGCGTCGGCGCCGACCTTCCACCCGGTCGCCAGATGCGGCCGGGGGTTCCGGAGGTCTTCTCCGTCGAAGGTGACCAGCGTGTCGTAGGTGACCTTCTCGACCATCATCCCGGTCACTTCGATGGTGCGCCCGGGATCCAGCGTCCGGAACTGTGCGCTCCCGCCGACGATCAGCGGGCCCTGGTCCCTGCCGGCGCCGGCCGCGACCGCGCGCTGCGGCGCCGCGGCAAGATCGACTCCCAGCATGGCGGCCCCCGCCAATCCGGCCCCGGCGGTTCGGAGGAATCCCCGCCGGTCGAGCTTCCCGCCAACGTTCCCCGCGCCTGACGGTCGGTCGGACCGAGTCATGCGATCGTCCCCCTCTTGAGCATCGAGTCCCGGGCGCGTCTTCGACTCGCGATGCCCTCGGTTCCTGCGGCGTGCTCCAATCCAGACTCCGAGTCCCGGTGTACTAGGAGACGAACGGTTCATGAGGACATCATCGACGAAAGGAGGGAGGACAATGAACAAGATACTGGCTCTGCTGGTCCTGGGCACGTCCATCGCGCTCACCGGCGCGACCGCGTTTGCCGAGTCTGACGCGGTGGAACCGATGCCGATGCAGCCCACGGCTCCGCAGGTCACCACCCAGAACGACCCGGTCACCCTGGGCACGTTTGCGGGCTCCGGCGCGCCGTCGTTCAATGAAATTCGCTGGCACGAGCAAGAGGGGAGCAGATAAGCCCCGTGTGACGCCGCCGGCCGCCCGCCCCCCCTCGGGCGGCCGGCGGCGGGCTTCAACTTCGGCAAACGCCGACTGGAGGACAGTGAGATGAGACACCATGCGTCACATTCCTACACGTCACACCCGGTTGCCCGGCGCGCCCGGCAGCGGCTGAAACACCTGGCGAGTCTCGTGGTCGTGGCCGGCCTGGCGACGACGATGTGGGCCGGGACGATCAGGACCCCGGCCGCGGCCGCCATGCGCGGCGCGCCCAAGGCCTATGTGGGCCTCTTCAACGACAACGCGGTCGCGGTCATCGATACGGGCACCAACCGTGTCCTTACGACGATCCCGATCCCCGCCGGCCCGCACGGCCTGGTGATCTCTCCGGACGGACTCCGCGTGTACGCCAGCAGCGATGGCGACTCCAAGGTGAGCGTTATCAGCACGATCACCGACCGCGTGGTGAGCAGCATCGACGTCGGCAAGGCGCCCCACGGGATGGCGATCAACCGGAGCGGCAGCCTGGTGCTGGTCGCGGTCTTCGGCGCGAGTCAGGTGGCAATGATCGACACCGTCCGGAATGAAGTCGTCGCCAGGGTTCCGGTGGGAAACCCGCACAACATCGCCATCAGCCCCGACGGGCGCACCGCGTACGTCGCTTCCCAACAGCCGGGGGCGGCCCAACTTGCGATCCTGGACCTCGCAGCCCAACGGCAGGTAGGGACCGTTCCGTTGGACAAAACCCCGCGCGCCCTCAACTTCAGCCCCGACGGCGCCGCGCTCTACTGCACCCTCGCCGGTTCCGACGCCGTCCAGGTGCTCGACCCGAGGCAGAACCGGATCGTCGCCCAGATCCCGGTCGGCGCCGCGCCCCATCATCCGCTGATCACTGCGACCGGCGAGTATGCCCTCGTGGTCAGCCAGGGACCCGGCGAACTGGCGGTCATCAACCCGGGGACTCACACGGTCGTCGGGACCGTCACCGTCGGCAAGCAGCCCAACTGGATCGCCGCATCGTCTGATGGTCATACCGCCTACGTGACCAACGAAGGCTCGAACAGCGTCACGGTCGTGGACGTCGAAAAGCAGCGAGTGCTGACGACCATTCCCGTCGGCAACGCGCCGCGCAAGATCGTCGTGCAGCCTGTGCACGCCGCCAAGGACGCAGCCGTTTCGCCCGCCGACGCGCGGGCCCAGGCGCCGCCTGTAACCGCATCCGCTCCCGGGGCGTCGGTCTCCGCCGCGCCGGCCATGGCGGATGGCAGCGGCGCGGTTCGCATCCAGAACTTCGCCTTCACCCCGGCGCCGATCACGGTGACGCCGGGAACCACCGTCGTCTGGACCAACGCGGACGCGATCCCGCACACGAGCACCGGCAAGGACAAGCAGTGGGACTCCGGTCCGATCCAGCCCGGCACGAGCTTCAGGATGACCTTCGACAAGGCCGGCACCTACACGTACGCCTGCGCGATTCACCCGTTCATGCAGGGGACGGTGGTCGTCGGAAACTGAGCGGAACCCGGAGATCGGCCCGCGAGACGCCGGTAGCGGGGGACGGCGAGAATTTCGAATGGGGAGGCCACTGGTCATGAGCGACAAGTCGATTCAATGTCATGCCGCGCGCCTGCGGGGGCTGACACGCGCACGCGCCGCCCGGAGACTGACCGCCGCGTTGGTTCTGGTCACGGGCCTCACCGGCGGCGGAGCACTCACCCCCAGTCCCGCGGCCGAGGTGGCCGCGCCCAAGGCGTACATCGGGCTCTACGGCAACAACACGATCGGCGTGCTCGACACGGCGACCGGACGGATCCTCCATACGATCAAGGTCCCGGCCGGGCCGGAGGCGGTCATCGTGGCCCCGGACGGCCGGCGGGTGTATGTCTCGAGCGAGGACGCGACCCAGCTCAGCGTGATCGACACCGCGACCGACAAGGTGATCAAGACGCTCGACCTCGGAAGGACGCCTGAAGGGATGGCCTTGTCCCGTGACGCGAAGACGCTGCTGGTAGGAATGTTCGACATCGGCAGGCTGGATGTCATTGACACCTCAACGCTCGAGGTCGCGGCCCAGGTCCCGGTCGCGAAGCCCCACGGCGTTGCGCTCTCGCCCGACGGACGCACCGCGTACGTCGGCTCGCAGGACGTCCCGAACCACAACGCGGTCGTGGTGGTGGACATCCCGGCCCGGCGCGTGGCGGCGCGGCTGCCGGTGGATCAGACGCCCCGCGGGCTGACCGTCAGCCCCGACGGCAAGTCCGTGTACTTCACCGAAGCCAACAGCGCCGACATTCAGGTCCTGGACACCGCGACCAACGCGATCACGGCCCGGATCCCCGTCGGCCCGATCCCGCATCAGATCGCGTTCACGCCGGACCGGAAGTATGCGCTGGCCGTCGTGCAGGCCACCGGCCGGCTGGCGATCATCGATGCCGCCTCGCGTCAGGTCGTCAAGGACGTGGCGGTCGGCAGGTTCCCCCACTGGGTTGGGCTCACCTCGAACGGCGCTCTGGCGTACGTCACCAACGAGGGCGACAACACCGTTTCGGTCGTGAACATGGCCAGGCAGGAGGTCGTTGCCACGATCCTCGTCGGCGACGGACCCAGGAAGATCTCGCTGCAGCGGGGCCCGGGGGCGATGAGCGCGTACATGCCGCCCTCGACCGCGCCCGCACCCGAGGGGTTCGCGGCACGGCCGCCTCAGCCCGCCGCGCTCAGACCCGGCGACACTCAGATTCGCGTCGCCACGTTCGCCTTCGGCCCGTCGGCGGTGATCGTCCGGGTCGGTCAGCGGGTGACGTGGATCAACGGTGATCCTGTGCCGCACACCGCAACGGCGAAGGACCTGCGGTGGACGTCCGGCCAGCTGGTGCCGGGCGGGAGCTTCACAATGACGATGACCAGGCCGGGGACCTACGAGTACTTCTGCGGAGATCACCCGTTCATGCAGGCGAAGGTGATCGTGAAGCAGTGAACATTCCCGGGAGCGACCTGACCCGGGTACGAACCCTCAGGTGGAGCGGAGCCGTATACTAAGTACCGGGCGCCGCAGGGAAGCGGAGCCCCTTGCCGGCGCGCGCTGGAGGGGCCAAAGTTGGGTACGAACGATGGTGTGGCGTTGATAGGCACGACGCGCATGCCTGACCCGTGGCATCGGAGAACGTGGGCGCGGGTCGGGGGTGTGATCCTGCTGCTCGGCCTGACGGTCGCGCTGGCCGTGCCCTTCCTCGTCCCTGTGGACCGCTTCCGGCCGCTGGTGGTGCGGCAGATCGAGGCCGCGACCGGGTACCCGATCCAGATCGACGCCCTGAGGCTCTATCTGGTGCCGGTGGTGCACATCCACGCGGCGAATGTCCGCATAAAGAATCCACCGGGCCGCCCGCGGGGTGACGCGGCCGTCGTGAAGTCCATCGATATCGGCGTCGCGCCGCGTGCCCTGCTCTCGCGGAAGGTGGAGATCACGTACATCGCCGTCAAGGGCGTCCGCGCGAACCTCGTCCAGTATCCCGACGGCCGGACGAACTTCGACCAGACGGCTGCTCCCCAGAGCGTCCGGGCTTCCGGCCGCGCCCCGGCGCAGCGGGGCGCCCCCCTGCTGAGCCTCGCCCGCATCGGCATGGTGACGGTCAGGGATGTCACGATCACCGCCGCGAGTTCCGGCGCGGACCGCGGTCAGGCAGCGCCCTCTCTGACCTTGAGCGGGGTGAACGCCAGGATCCGTTCCATCGACATGAACGCGCCGGACTGGCCAAGAAAACTCGACATCGAGGCAAGCTTGGATCGAGCGAGGCTCTCCACGCCGTCGCTGGCCAAACCCGTGCAGTTCCAAACGGGCCGGCTGATCCTCAAGGGCGCCGCAGGACGGGCGGCGTTTTCCGCGTCGCTGGACACGGTGCGCGCCAATGGAACCGCCGTGATCGCCGGCCTCGACCCGCTGTCCATCACCTTTACCATCGCCGTCCCCGAGCTCGACCTCGACAGGCTGGAGCGTCTGGGGATCGGCGGCACGACCCGCGGGGCCTCGGCGACCCGAACGCCCGCCGCGGCCGGACGGACGCCCACGCCCCGGCACCTGCTGGCGCGCGGAGAGGTCAACGTCGACAGGCTCGTGTCTTCCCCGCTCGAAGCGACCCGGATCAGCGGCAGGCTGAGCGTGTACACCAGCGCGATTGTGCTGGACTCCTTCGCGCTCTCCGCCTACGGCGGCCTCATCCGGGGTGGAGCGGCGGTGGATACCTCGGCCGCCACCCTCCCCCTCGCCGCGACCGCACAGGCGCGTGGGATCAACCTCGGCCGGATGGTGACCACCCTTTCTCCCCACGCGAAGATCACCGGCACGCTCGACGCCGACCTGAGGCTGGCGACCGCCGTGGGGCGGGACCCAAAGGCGGCCCTGACCGGGGCCGGCACGTTCGCGGTGCGCAACGGGTCGTTTCCGGGACTGGACCTCAAGAGCAGCATGGCGCAGATGGCCAGGGTCTTGCAGCTCAACGTGCCCGCGGGCGACACCCGGTTCCGCTACTTCGGCGGGGACCTGCGCATCGCCCGGCAGCGAGTCCAGAGCAGCTCCCTCCGGTTGAACGGGGACGACCTGGACGGAACGGCCGGGGGCAGCCTCGGCTTCGACAAGACGCTCGACTACACAGGGGTCGCCGTGCTGAAGGCGCTGGCGTCGGGAGCATCCACCTCGGAAGGCGCCCTGCCCTCGGTGGGCCAAATGCTCGGCAAGCTGGCGCCCGGAGCCGGGGGCGCGACGGGGGCCCAGGTGCCGTTCTCCCTGCGCGGGACCCTGGACGATCCCAAGTTTTCTCTGGCCGGCACCCCGCAGTTCATCCGCAACCAGAGTCCCCAGCCGCCGCCGTCCGACCAGTCGCAGCCGCCGTCCCTGCAGGATCTGTTCAAGCTGTTCCGCTAGAACACGCCCGTCCAGGCACCGGGGACCTGTCTTTCAACAGGGGTTATCCGGGCTACCGTCGTAGCGTGTTCGTACAGTTCCCCGGTCGCGTTCAAGCGGACCGCGGGCCGGCTTCCGATGTGCGGCGCGCGGCCAATCTTCCTGGGGGTGTCGCATGGAACGAGGACCCAAGCCATCCCGGATCGGACGGATCTGGATTGTGCTGACGCTGGCGGCGGTGATGACCGTCGCCGTCTGGACGCAGGGGGCGCGGCGGGCCGCTTCCCAGCAGCCGCCGGAGCCATTCTCCCGGCTCCTCGCGCTCGGCCCGGCCACCCGCTTCACACCGCAGGCGAAGTGGTGCAGCGGCGCCAAGATCGTCTTCTTCCCGGGCGGGCCGGCCGGAGGGGTGTTCGCCAACAACGTTTACAACGGTGCCCGGCAGGCCGAACTCGATCTCGGCCCTCGGGTGCAGTACGTCTTCTCGGACTGGGATCCGCAGAAGATGATCCAGCAGTTCAAGGAGACCGCGGCGACCAGGCCGGACGGGATCGCGGTGATGGGGCACCCTGGAGACGCCGCGTTCGACCCACTGATCGAAGACGCCGAGGCCAATGGGATCATCGTCACCAGCGGGAATACCCAGCTGCCCAAGATGGAACAGCGCTACGCCGCCAAGGGGTTCGGGTATGTCGGCCAGGATCTCTACGGCTCCGGATCCGCCCTGGCGGCCGAGGCGCTCAGGCGCTCCGGCCTCAAAGCAGGGTCCCGCGCGATGGTCTGGGGACTCCTGTCGCAGCCGACGCGCGGCCTGCGGACGAAGGGCGCGATCGACGCCCTGAAGAAGGCCGGGCTCACGGTCGACTACCTCGAGATCGACTCGGCCACCAACGCGGACCCGCAGGCCGGAACGCCCACGTTCACCGGCTATGTGTCGTCGCATCCCGACGTCAAACTGGTCATCACGGATCACGGCGGCCTCACCGCCACGGTCGAAACCTATCTGAAGACCGCCGGCAAGAAGCCCGGGGAGATCTACGCGGCCGGGTTCGATCTGTCGCCGGCGACCGTGACCAGCATCCGCGGCGGGTGGACCAACCTGGTCATCGACCAGCAGCCCTGGCTGCAGGGATATCTCCCAATCTTGAACATTTGCCTGACGAAGGTCTACGGATTCTCTGGCCTGCATATCGACACCGGCGGGGGGTTCGCCGACAAGAATAACATCAACTTCCTCGCGCCGCTTGCCGAAAAGGAAGTACGATAGCGTGACCCGACCCGGCGCGCCGCCGGCGGGCCGCGATGCGAGGATCCGCCGGGAGCCGGACGCGGTCGATGCCCCTGATCTGTTGAGGCTCACCGGGATTTCGAAGACGTTCGGCGAGGTGCAGGCGCTCCAGGGAATCGACTTTCGGGTCGGCCGGAATGAGATCGTGGGGGTGCTCGGGGACAACGGCGCCGGCAAGTCGACGCTGATCAAGATCATCACCGGGTATCACCGCCCAGACCGAGGCGGGGAGATCGTGATCGACGGGCGGCGCGTCGCCGATCTCACCGTCGCCAAGGCGCGCGCCCTCGGGATCGAAACCGTCTACCAGGAAAAGGCGCTCGCCGACAAGCAGTCGCTCTGGCGCAACATCTTCATGGGCAGGGAGCTCGTGACGGCGCTCGGCCTGCTCGATCTGCGGCGGATGCGCCGGGAGACGCGGCGGCTCATGTCCGAGGAGATGGGATTCACCTCGGCCGCCGTCACGCCGGACACCGCGGTGCGGACGATGTCGGGGGGAGAGCGGCAGGGCGTGGCCATCGTGCGCGCCCTCTACTTTCAGGCGCGGCTCATCATCCTCGACGAGCCCACGATGGGGCTGTCCATCTCGGAGACCCGAAAGGCGCTCGACTTCGTGCGCGGGATCACACGGGCCGGCAAAGCGTGCATCTTCATCGACCACAACGTATTCCATGTATACCCGGTCGCGGACCGGATTGTGGTCCTCGACCGGGGGCGCGTGGCCGGGGAGTTCCGGAAGGCCGACGTGACCCTTGAAGAGCTCACGCACAGGCTGCAGCAGGTCGCCCAGACGGGCAGCCTCGACGGCGCGCCCGCCGCGCAGGGCTGAGGAAGGCCCGCGCGTGAGCGAGGCCGCGGCGGCGCGCGATGGTCACCCGCACTGAAGCGCAGCGCGGACCGGCCGGGGGCGGCTGGGCCGGGCTCGCGCGCTACGGCCGCCGGCACGCCACACAGCTCGCCACGATCGCCGTCGGGCTGGTGATCTGGCTGATCTTCGTCGTCGGCGCGCCCCGGACGTTCCTGTCGCCCAACATCTACCAGGCGTTCATGTCAACAACGCCCTTCTTCGCGCTCGTCGCCCTGCCGCTGACGATGGTGGTGATCGCCGGGGAGATCGACCTGTCGTTTCCCGCGGTGATGGCCCTGGGGACGGGGGCGTTTTCGTTCACGCTGCTGTACACGAACAGCCTGATCCTCGCCACCGCCGCCTGCGCGCTCGCGGGGATCCTGGCGGGCCTCGTCAACGGCGCGATTGTGGCGGGGCTGGGGATCCCGTCCCTGGTCGCCACGATCGGCACGCAGTTCTTCTGGCGCGGCGTGGTGCTGGTCGGCACGGGCGGCAGCGGCGTCTCCCTCGTTCCGACCCGAGACACCGCGTTCTACAGCGCGATGGTCGGGCGCGTGGGCGGCGCGGTCCCGGCGCAGATGCTCTGGACGGTGTTCGTGGCGCTCCTCATGGGGCTGCTGTTGAACCGCCACCGGTTTGGCGCGCATGTCTACCTGATCGGAGACAACATCGAAAGCGCGCGGCTGATGGGCATCAACGTGCGCCAGCGGAAGACGGCCCTGTTTGTGCTGATGGCGGTGGCGGCCGCGTTCGCAGGGCTGATCGCCAGCCTCGAGGTGACGTATTACTGGCCCACGCTCGGCGACGGATACCTGCTCACCACGATCGCGTCCGTGTTTCTCGGCGGCACATCGGTGTTCGGCGGCACGGGCACCATCGCCGGGACGCTCGTGGCCTGCTTCATCATCGGGGCCATCAACGCCGGCGTGGTGGCCATCGGCCTCACCGGGTTCTGGACCCAGCTCATCTACGGACTGATCATCGTCATCTCGGTGACGCTGCAGACCGTTCTCAGCCGGAGGCTCACGTAGATTTCCAATCTCTCCGCTCCGCAGGAAACCTTCCACCGGTGAAGAACCCGATACGCCTAAACGTTCCAGGTATCCTCTGTGTCTCGCCGATGGACGTCCCGCACAGACTTCTGATCGTCCAGGAAGATCCCGGCCTCCACGACCGGCTGGAGCAGTTGGCGCGGGACTGCCGGATGGCGTTCTTGGCGGGGCTGCCCGGCACCGGCAAGAGCCTCGTGGTCCACCAGTTGGCGCACCTGGCCGCGGCCGCCGGCCGGACCGTGCACCTCCTGCAGTGGGACACGGCGCGCCCGGTGTTCGAGGCCAGTCCGGCGGGCCGGCGCTACCCGATGCGCCGGGGGGTGACCCACAGCGTCATCCGCAAGGCGCTCGGAGTCTGGGTGCGGGATGCGCTCGCGCGGTGGGACAAGAGCTGCCCCGGATCGGGAGACCTGCTGATCGGCGAGACGCCGCTCGTCGGCAGCAGGTTCGTTGAACTGGCCAGGCGTCTGGATGACGCGGCCGAGCCGCTGCTCGCGGCGACCTCATGCCGCTTTGTGATCCCCGTCCCGTCGCGGGACGTGCGGCGATTTCTTGAAGCCGCGCGAGACCGGCGCGCGCGGCGGCCGGCGCATGCGCGGGAACGCGAGGACGCCCCGCCCCACCTCCTGCGCGAACTCTGGGAACACCTGGCCGGCGTCGCGCCCCGCCTCGGCATCGATGCGGTCCGCGAGGGGTCTCGGCCGCTGCCCTATGACCCCGCGCTCTATGGGCGCATCTACCGGCGGGTCCTCAGGCACCGCCATGCGGAAATCCTTTCCATGGAGAAGCCTCTACGGAGCGAGTCCATCTCGGTGTATGAATTCGCGATCGCCGCGCACGACGTGGTGCCGGCCCCTGAGGAGGCGGCCGCGCGGATCGAATGGGTGGAACGGCGCTATCCCGACCCGGGCACGCTTGAGGAGGAGATCAATCAATGGTACGAAGTCTGAAGCGCAGGCGCCCGGTGGAGCGCGACGCCGCCTGGATCCCTTCGGCGGTGGGCCTTGCCATCTCCGCCTATCTGCTGGTTCTCGACCGCTTCAACGCCGCAGCCTTTTGCGTCACACGAGGCACATGCGAGATCGTCCGCAGCAGCGCCTACGGCAGAATCCTCGGCATCCCGGTCGCGGCCGTTGGCGTGATCTTTTTTGCGGCCGCGTTCGGTCTCAGCTCCACGCGCACGGCCTGGCGCGGCCGCGTGCTCGAGATCCTGGCCGCTGCGGGCGCGGGAGGAGCAGCCGTCTTTGTCGCCATCCAAGTTTCCGTCATCCACGCCGTGTGCCCTTCCTGTCTCGCCGCCGAAGCCGCCGCATTCGCGCTCGCGTATCTCGTCTTGAAGGACAGCCCGCGGACCCATTGGATAGACGCCGGAGTCGCCGCCGTCCTGGCCGCAGCCGTCCTGTCCATCATCTATGTGGGAACACCCACGCGCCCGGCAGGCTCCGTCTACACCACCGGCCTGGCCCGCCACCTGGCCGCGAGCGGGGCGGTCGTGTACGGTACGTACTGGTGCCCGCACTGCCGCGAGCAGAAGGCGCTTTTCGGTCCCGCGGCGTCCCTGCTTCCCTACGTCGAGTGCGATCCCAGGGGTGAGAACTCTCAGTACGAGCGCTGCCGCGTCCGCGGCATCCAGGCCTTCCCCACCTGGGAGTTTCACGGCCAACTGGTCGAAGGCGCGCTCTCGCTCGACGAGCTGGCCCGCCGGTCCGGCTACCCGCCGCCCCCGTAACCGGCCCGTAAGCGAGCCCTCGACTTCACAGGATCAGACCGGCGTTCGCCGGAAGAGGTCTCGCCTGGGCGGGGGCGGAATCTACGTCGGGCCTGCCCGCTCAGGAGGCCTCGATGATCGACGCGCACGCCCACCAGGTTCCGCCCGACCTGCGCGACCGGCTCGCCGCGGACGGCGAACGGCTTGGGGTCCGCCTGCGGTCCGATGGCCGGGTCGAGTTCGCATCGGGAGAAATCAGCCGGCCGATGGCGCCCGGGCTGTTCGCTCCCCAGCCGCCTGCCGGATGTGAGCTGCAGATCGTCTCACCGTGGGTCGACCTGTTCGGATACGGTCTCGATGTCGAGCGGGGCGCACGGTGGGCGCGGCTGCTGAACACCGCGGCGGCCGGCCGGCCCGCCCTGGCGACGGTGCCGCTGCAGGAGGGCCGCGCCGCGGCGGTGGAGCTTCACTGGGCGCTCGGGCACGGGCTGCTGGGCGTCGAGATCGGCACGAACGTGCGCGGCTGCGAGCTGTCGGATCCGAGCCTCGAGCCGTTCTGGGCCGCGTGCGCGGAGGCGCGGGCCCCCGTGTTCTTCCACCCGGCCTACACCATTCCCACTCCGCGGGTCGAAGCCTACTACCTCCACAACCTCGTCGCCAACCCTCTGGACACGACGCTGGCCGCCGCCCAGCTGATCTTCGGCGGCGTCTTGGACCGCCATCCGGACCTTGTCCTCATCCTCGCCCACGGGGGCGGCTACTGGCCCTACCAGTTTGGGCGGTTCGACCGCGGGCACGCGGTTCGCCCCGAGTGCCGGGGCCCGCGGCAGGCGCCGCGCGCGTATCTGAGGAGCTTCTACTACGACACCGTGGTCCACTCCCCGGAGGCGCTGCGCTACCTCGTCAACCTGGTGGGAGCGGACCGCGTGCTGCTGGGGACGGACATCCCGTTCGATATGGGGGATCCGGCGCCGTTGGACACGCTGGATCGCGCCGGGGTCGGCGCCCGCGACCGTCAGGCAATTATCCACGACAATGCCGCGGCGCTGTTCCGCATCGGCCATGGCGCCACTCCTTTCCATTGAAGGGGTCAGCAAGGATTTTCAGGCCCGGGGAAGACGGATCCTGGCCCTCGACTCCGTCACGCTGGCCGTCGAGAAAGGAGAGTTTGTCACGGTGGTCGGCCCGTCCGGATGCGGGAAGTCCACCCTCCTCAATCTGATCGTCGGCCTCCTCAGGCCGAGCGCAGGCTGCATTCGTTTTCGCGACCGGCCCATCAACGGGATCAATTCCGAGATCGGCTACGTGACCCAGAAAGACAACCTGCTGCCCTGGCGATCCCTCGCCGCCAATGTGGAGGTGGCGCTGGAGATCCGGGGGGTGGAGCCGAAAGAACGGAAGCGCCGGGCGGCAGACCTGATTCACCAGGTCGGCCTGGGCGGGTTTGAAGATCACTATCCTCATGAACTGTCGGGGGGAATGCGGCAGCGGGCCAACATCATTCGGACCCTGATCTATGACCCGCAGCTGATTCTCATGGACGAGCCTTTTGGCCCGCTCGACGCCCAGACCCGAATCGTGCTGCAAGACCAGCTCCTCAGGCTGTGGACCGCCGCAAGAAAAACGATCGTCTTCATCACACACGATCTGGTGGAAGCCATTGCGCTCGCAGACCGGGTGGTGATGCTGACCTCTCGCCCAGGAAAGGTCAAGTGCGTCGCCGGCGTCCCGATCGCACGTCCACGGAACGTCTATCAGATTCATCGTCATCACGAGTTCAGCTCCATCTACGAACGTCTCTGGAAAGAGTTGAGGCCGGAAGTCGACCTGGCCGACACGTGGAAGGGAGGGGCTCCCGCATGAGGCGGTGCATCTCGGGCGCGCTGCTTGCCGCTGTGTGCTCCCTGATCTTCGCTTCTCGTCCCGCCTATCCGCTGACCGCGGAGAAGATCAGGCTCACCATGCCTGTCGCTGCCCTGTCCATGACGCCGGTGTATGTGGCGAAGGCCGGCGGATACTTCGCGCAGGAAGGGCTTGATGTCGAGATGATCATGACCAATGGAAGCGGGCCGGACATCAAAGCCCTGATCGCGGGAGACGTCGATTTCACGTTTACCCCCGGCGACAATGTCATGCTCGCGTACCAGGAAGGCAAGCGCACCCTAATCGTGATGACGGGATTCCACCGGCTCATCATCAACTGGGCGATGCACAAAGACGTCGCCCGGGCCAGGGGGATCACCGAGACGACCCCGTTGGCGGAGAAGCTCAGGGCGCTCAAAGGGCTCACGGTCGGCGTCACCCAGGCCGGGGCTTTGACCGCGCACCTGGCAAGCTTTGTGATCCGTCAGGCGGGCTATGTGCCGCAGCAAGATGTCAACGTGATTCCGGTCGGGTCCGGACCGACGTGGCTCGCCGCGCTGGAGAACCGGAAAGTCGATGTCGCGCTGACGGCCACTCCGGTCCCCGAAACCGCCATCAGTCAGGGGTACGCAATGATGTTCATCAACAACGCGAAGGGGGAGGACCCCTCGATCCCCGAGTTCCTCATGGAGTGTCTGATCACGCGGCCGGATGTGGTCGAGAAAAATGCGGGCCTGGTGCGGCGGATGGCGCGGGCGCTGGTGAACGCCAACAAGTGGGCGCTCAGCCACAGGCCCGACCAGGTCGCCGAAGCGCTCAGGCCGTTCCTGGGCGCCACCCCGCCGGAGGTGCTCCTCAGCGGGGTCGCGTCCACACTGCCGGCCCTCAGCCGCGACGGCCGCACCACTGAGCGGGGCGTGAAGATCACGGAGGACGTGCTACAGCAGGCTGGGATCTTGAAGCAACGCGCGCCGTACGCCGAGGTCGCCAACAACACCTTCCTGCGATGAGCCCGCGCGGCCACCTGCTGATCTACCGGCTTCTCTTCGGCCTGCTGCTGCTCGCCGCCTGGCAGCTGATCTCCGGGAGGCTCATCGACCCCTTCTGGATCTCAAGCCCGTCCAGGGTCTTCGGGTTTCTCCGGCAGGTGGTCCGGGACGGCTCCATCTTCGGACACCTCGCGGTGACCTTGTACGAAACCGTCGCCGGCTTCCTCATCGGCGCGGTCACCGGGATCGGGTTCGGCGTCCTCCTGGCCCAACGGCAGATTATCGCCCAGGTGCTCGATCCCTATATCGTGGCCTTCAATGGAATCCCCAGGATCGCCCTCGCCCCCCTGTTCATCATCTGGTTCGGCATCGGGCCCAACTCGAAGGTGGTCCTCGTCGTCATCGTCGTCTTCTTTCTGACGTTCTTCAATACGTATTCGGGGATCAAGGGGGTGGACATCGAGCTGAAGAACGTCCTGCGCATCATGGGAGCGACCGAGCGGCAGATCCTCGTCAAGGTCACCATCCCGGCCACGATTCCCTGGATCACCGCGGGGCTCAAGATCAGCGTGCCCTATGCGCTGGTGGGGGCCATCGTCGGGGAGTTCATCGCGGCCAGCAGGGGCTTGGGCTATCTCATCAACTATCAGACGTCGCTCTTCTCCACGACCGGCGCCTTGGGGGGCATCGTGATCGTGGCGTTGATCGTCGTGCTCTCCAGCGAGGCCATCAATGCTGCCGAGGCCTATCTCCTCCGGTGGCGCCCCAAGGAAGAGACCAGTCCGGAGAGAGAGGCATACTAGGCCGCGACCTACGGCCGCGGGGTCCCCGTGATGTCAATGTGCGTGATCGCCACCGGCCTGAGCGGCCGGTCGTTCGAATCCCGCGGCATCCGGGCGATCCGCTTCACCAGTGCCACCGATTGGTCGTTGCATTGCCCGAAGATCGTGTACCCCGTTCCCTTCGGCACGGTGCGGGCCCCGCGCTGGCATCCGCCTTCGTCGAGGCACGGGTTGAGGTCCGGCAGCGGCGCTTCCGTGATGAAGAACTGCGAGCCGTTGGTATTGGGGCCGGCGTTGGCCATCGCGAGGCGTCCGGGGCGATCGAAGAGGAGATCGGCGTGCAGTTCATCTTCGAAATGGTAGCCCGGCCCGCCGGTTCCGGTCCCCAGCGGATCGCCGCCCTGGATCACGAATCCCGGAATGACCCGGTGGAAGATGACGCCGTCATAGAACGGCCGGTTGTGCTGAATCTTGTGGGTGCGCGGATCGGTCCACGCCTTCTTGCCGGTCGCAAGGCCGATGAAGTTGCCCGCGGCTTTGGGGGCTCGGTCGGGGAACAACTCGCATCGGAGATCCCCGAGTGTCGTGTGGATGACGGCGACCGGATGAACCGGGGCGCCCGCGGCCGCATCCGCCGGCATTGCCAGGGCCGCAAACACCAGCGTTGCGAGGAGCGCCGGTAGCTGAGCTGTCTCGAAGGTTGCGCACGTGATCATACGCATCCCTTTCCGGCGGCGTGGATAACAATCCTTCCCGCGGCGATGTGGCGCCGAAGGAGCATGCGACTCTGAGGGTGTCGGGCGGGCTCGGAGGGAACCGAACGACTGGTCTTTTGCTTTAGGCGCGAGATCGGGAGGTAAACGTGTCCAGTTGACTGTGGATTGCGCGGCCCGCGGGGTCCGAAAACCTCAATTCTGATCGATCCTGTCGCGATGTCACGATCCGGCCTGAGACCCCCCAATGCCGTTCGACCATTGAGTTGATTCTGGCAAGGACCGCTGCCGTTCCGTGGACCGTGAATTTGTTACTCCCCAGCCGGTCCGAGGAATAGGCGAAGGACCTGTTCCCATCGACGTATCCGCAAATGAACGGGATGGCGAACTCCTTTGAGAGATCGTCGAGCAGCGCCGAATCATCTCCATGAAGATCAGAGGGGACCCCCCACGGGAACAACGCCTTGCACAGACCCTGATCGCGGAGATAGACCTGCCACCCCACGGTGCTGCTGTAGCAGAACTCGCAGTGGATGCGGTCGAGCGTGATGTCGGCCGTGAAGGTCTCGATGTATTTTCGGGACTCCTCGCCAAGCGTCACCACGAGCGCGAGGGAGCTGCCTTGTCCCCAGATGTGGCCCGCGACCATGAGGAACCCCAACCAGTACAGCTGGACGTCCGCAGGGGCCGTCCCGGGGATGCTGCCCTGCCCCCGCAGCAACCGTACGGGATCAGAAATACGAGGATGTTCTATCGGTGCGAGCACCCGCTCGACCGCGGCAACGGGGAGGTCGTGTAACTCGGCGATTTCCAGCGGGGTCTTGCCTTGTCGGGCCGCAGACCGAAATCTTGCGGTCCGCTCCCGCCATTCCAGCACCTGCTCGGTCGGGGCTCGCAGTCGCATGGCGTCTCAGAATCCTTGACGGGCCAGGTAGTCGCGGCCCCGGGTCGTGATCACGGCCAGCGTCGACGTCCTGTTCCGCATCCAGGTTGCGAGTCCGTAGTCGACACAGTACACGAGGTGGCGCTTGATCGTTGCCTCGGAGAGACCAACGGCCTCGATCAATGTCGGACTGTCCGCTCCATCCGGCCGATCCCGCAGCGACAGTAACACCCGGTTGCGATCGTTGTCGAAGGCCATCCCGACCACTCCTCGCTCAAGAGAGTTTCCGGCTTTCGTACCTTCGGGGATCCGGCCAGTCGCCGTGGGAGAGGACCGTCTTCGAGAGGAAGGCTACAATACAAAGTATAGCAGTTATGTACCGCTGAAGCAACGAAATTATACAACGAAGAGGGGGGAATTCCCCCCTCTTCGTCTATGTCACCGGGAATGTGCTGAGGTTCGGTTTAGCCCGCGGGACGAACTTTGCTTGCCTGGGGGCCCTTCTGTCCTTGCGTGGCCTCGTACTCCACTTTCTGGCCCTCGTTCAGTGACTTGTAGCCTTCGCCCTCGATCCCGCTGAAGTGGACGAACAAATCCTTGCCTCCGTCATCCGGAGTAATGAACCCGTAGCCCTTTTCTGAGTTGAACCACTTGACTACCCCTAGCGGCATGTAATCTCCCACCTTTATCTCAAGCTACCAACCGGCTCTGCGGCCTGCTGATGCAGGTCGAGTATGACACATTCTGCGCCTGTATACAACAAAAAAGTTTGGCAACCCTCGAACACACGTGTATAATTTACGTTCAAAGCGGGTGATGCGTGGTGTCCAATCGCGTTCGCGCAAAGGCCGGATTGCCCTGGACCGTCACCGGGACCTACACGTGCGATAAGTGCCACAGCAGCCACATAGGCACAGCGGGCGTCATGGTTGCGCGATGTACCGCACTTCGCGCAGACAAGACGGGGCCGTGCAACTGCGCCTATTTCGTCCTGGTCGAGGTGCCCGATCCCGTCGACAAACCGGACACGCCTCGAAATGTGTGATCCGCCGGCGATCTGGCGGGAAGATCTGATTTTCCTGGCGGGCCCGGCGGGAGTTGAACCCGCGGCCTACCGCTTAGGAGGCGGTCGCTCTATCCACTGAGCTACGGGCCCGTGTCCCGCGGAGCACATCGCCCTGCCGGCGCCACCAATTATATCACGGTCAAGAAACCACCGATGCGGACATATGAGACGTTCGATCACACCGCAGACGTCGGCCTCGTCATCCGCGGCCGGACGCTCGAGGAGTTGTTCGCAAACGCCGCCGACGCCCTCGTCGATCTGACGGTCGACCCCGCCGGGCTCGCGGAGATGATCCATAAGACGGTCACCGTCTCTGCGGCCGACCTCGAGGCCCTGCTGGTGGCCTGGCTCAATGAGCTGCTCTACGTCCTGGACGCCGACGGGTTTCTCCCCCGCCGTGTCCGGATCACGCACTTCAGCGACACGGCCCTCACCGCGGAGCTGACGGGAGACGCCGTCGACCCGGATCGGCACACTGTGCGGAGAATGGTGAAGGCGGCGACCTATCACGGGCTCTCCCTGTCCCGGACGAACAGCCTGTGGGAGGCCCGGATGATCCTGGACCTCTAGCCTACCTCACAGGGGGTGAGGCCAATGCCCCAGGCGACATTCCCTCTCGTGCAGCTGGACGCGTATCGCTGGGAGATCCCGCCGACCGCGAAACCGGGGATGCGTGTCCCGGGAATCATCTACGCCGACGCGAGCCTGATCAGGCAGATCCAGGAGGATCAGGCGGTCGAGCAGCTGGCAAACACCGCCACCCTTCCCGGGATCGTGCGCCGGGCGATTGCGATGCCCGATATCCACTGGGGGTATGGCTTCCCGATCGGAGGCGTCGCCGCGATGCGGCTGGACGACGGGGTCGTTTCCCCCGGCGGGGTCGGCTACGATATCAACTGCGGAGTCCGCCTCCTCTCCACCGGCCTCGCCGACGAAGAGATCCGCCCGCACCTCG
Source organism: bacterium (assembly GCA_035488355.1). GTDB lineage: Bacteria > Sysuimicrobiota > Sysuimicrobiia > Sysuimicrobiales > Segetimicrobiaceae > Segetimicrobium. Next base: position 21,535 of record DATHLI010000128.1, read on the forward strand.
GCGCGCTGGCGGATCGCGTATTTCGAAACGTCCCGTCCGGGGTCGGAGCGCGCGGCCGGCTTCGGCTCAACGCCGCTGAGCTCCCGGAGGTGCTTCAGGCCGGCGCCGGATGGGCGGTGCGGCGCGGCTGCGGCCGGGCGGAGGACGTCAACCGCATCGAATCCGCGGGAGCCATCCCCGGAGCCCTCCCGGAGGAGGTGAGCCGGAAAGCCCTCACGCGCGGCCTCGACCAGCTCGGGACCCTCGGCTCGGGCAACCATTTCCTCGAGATCCAGCGGGTGGAAGAGATTTACGATCCCGCGACCGCCGCGGCCTTCGGACTGCGGCACCTTGGACAGGTCACGGTCCTCATGCACTGCGGGTCCCGGGGGCTCGGGCACCAGGTGTGCGATGACTACCTCGAGGTGGCCGGCCGGTCCCTCCCGCGCTACGGGATCACCCTCCCCGACCGCCAGCTCGCGTGTTTCCCGATTGCCTCGCCCGAAGGCCGGGCCTACCTCGGGGCGATGGCGGCCGCCGCAAACTTCGCCTTTGCCAACCGGCAGGTGATCACCCACTGGGTCCGCGAGAGCTTCGAAGAAGTCCTGCGCCGGAGCGCTGAGTCGATCGGCCTCGACATCGTCTACGACGTCGCCCACAACATGGCCAAGATCGAACAGCACACCGTGGACGGGCGATCGATGCAGGTCTGTGTGCACCGCAAGGGGGCCACGCGCGGCTTTCCCGCCGGGCATCCCGAGGTCCCCGAAGAATACCGGGACGTCGGCCATCCGGTCCTGGTCCCAGGGGATATGGGCCGGTATTCGTACGTGCTCGTTGGGACGGCCGTGGCCATGGCCGAAACCTTTGGGTCCACGCCGCACGGCGCAGGCCGGATGCGGAGCCGGTCCGAAGCCAAGCGATTGCTTCGAGGAGTCGATGTGGCCGATGCGCTGGCCCGCCGGGGCATCCTTGTCCGCGCGGTGAGCCGCGACCTACTCGCCGAGGAGGCTTCCGAAGCCTACAAAGATGTCGCCGACGTCGTCAGGACCAGCGATGGCGCGGGGCTGACGCGCAGCATCGCGCGCCTCCAACCCCTTGCGGTGGTCAAGGGCTAGCGGCGATATTCTTCGCCTTCCACAGCGGGCGGGAGCCCAGGCCGCGCGATCCTCTGCGGGACGGCTTCGCCATCCTCGTCCGGAAGGTCGGCGGCGGTCACCAGCGGGGAGACGATTGAGGTTCGGGCCGGCTTGATCGACGGGCGGGAAGCCCCCTGCCGGCGCACCCGCACCGCCTTGGGGCGCCCGTCCTTCCCGGGAGCCAGCTCGAACGACACCGCCTCGCCCGGATCCAGAGAACGCAATCCCGTCCCTTCGATGTCGCTGTAGTGCACAAAGTAATGGCGGTTCATCGCCTCGCACTCGATGAACCCCCAGCCATGTTCGAACCGCGAGACGACCCCGGTGTAGCGGCGCCCTCCTTCCTGGCCCGCACCCTCGCCCGCCCCGTTGCCCGTTCGCTCCTCAACCTGCGCGCCGAGATGGGCGCAGAGCGCCCGCAGCATCGACTCAATGCGATCCAACTGTGACGACATCTGGCAACCCTCCAACGATGCCCGAGGGTCCAACAGCGACCTCGGCTGGGCATGAATCTACGGGGAGCGGATGCGGGTTGGTTCGTGCTCGCGCAGACTCACCCGGGGCACTCAGCCCTTCTGCTCAACATAATGCGCCAAGTTCCCGGCAACAGTCAAGGCTGCGAGACAGATTGGCCCGCGCCGCAAGATTGAGCGGACGCGGCTGACCTAGCGGGCTTTCGCGTGCGACGATCCCTTGTTGAAGCGGAGCACGAGACGCTTGTCCGTGGCCTCGACCACGTCCAGAGGGAAACCATCGATATGAGCGGTATCAAAACTTGAGAGGGTCCCGGTTTCCGTCGCCACCTCGATGGTGACCACTCCCGCCGCGTACGTCCGCAGACGGACGGCCTTCACCCCGGTCATCCGGGAGATCGCCGTGATCAGCTTCGAGGCCTGGAGGTAGCTGCTGACCGGGCTCACCACCACCTCACCCTTTGGCATGGTATTCCAGTCTCGCTCGCCGCCGGCGCGTGCCGCCGGTGGGGGAGCAACCGCCTCTTCCTGCGGTTGGACCGCCTTCGGAACCACCTTGGGCGGGGGCGGGGCGACTGGCGGCGGAACTGCGGGGGGACGTTCTGGCCCGTGCTGCGGGGCCGGCGCGGAAGCGGCAAGGACAGGCGGCGCAATGGGCTGTGGGAGCACCACCGGCTCCGGAACCTCCGGGGGACCTTCCGGCTCACGCTCCAGGCTCGGCGCGAAATCAGCATCGACAGGCGGGGCGGCGGGCTGCCGAGGAATGACCGGCTGCGGAGCCTCCGCGGGAGGCGCGGGAGCGGTGACCGGACGCGTGAAGGGCCGGCGGCGCACGCCGCCGGCCGCCGGCGCGGCCGGCGCAACGGCTGCCGCCGGGCTCGTCCTTCCGTCTTTGATGTCGTCCAGCAGCTGGCGCAGCTTCGGCAGAACCTCGCTGACCTCGGCCTGCAGCCCCTCCACGGTCTCGAGCGCATCGGTGTGGGTCTCCGAGAGGACCTCGAGCTGCTGGAAGAACCCCGTCCGGTCCGAATCCGACAGGGCGCCCTCGATCCTGCTGATCAAGCCCTGCAGTTTCTGCTCCCCAGCCTCGTAAAGTTCGCGGGCCTCCTGCCGCGCCTGCTCGAGCAGACGCTCCGCTTCTTCCTCGACCTGGCCCAGCCGGGTGGCGGCGGCCCGCTCGGCCGCGTGCACCGCCTCCTGGCCGCGCGCCCGGGCGTCCCGGAGGAGGTCGGCAGCCTCCTTGCGGGCGGTCTGCATCATTTCTTCCACGGTCGCTTTGGCATCGGCGACGATGCGCTCGGCTTCCGCCTGGCTGGTCTCCGTCATCTCCTGGGTGACCTTCTGCACATCCAGGACGGCCTTGGAGAGCAGGCTTTCCTTCTGGTGAAACTCGGCGATCTTCGCGTTGGCGGCCTCCAGCTGCCGCCGGAGCTCGTCGGCGCCGGTGGTCGCCGTCTTCCGCTCCATCGAAATCTTGGCGAGCTCGCTGTTTAGACGGTCAACCGCCGCGGCGACTTCGGCCAAAAACTCCCTGACCTCCTTGGGATCCAGCCCAAAGGGGGTCCTGGAGAACCGACGCATCGCGATTTCAACAGGCCGGAGCTCCACGAACGACACCTCGTTGTGAATGCAACAGTCCTATGCCCACCCGGGGAGAAATGTAGACCCGGGCCGAACCGGTCACGACAGCGTGACTTCCTGCAGATGCTGTGTGACCTGCTCGGCCATCTCTTCGTCCGAAATCGCGGTGGTCCGCCCCGCCGCATACTGGGCGTTGACCCAGGCGTGAATCGCCTCGACGGCCGGGTGGTCCTTCGAGAGGTTGCGCCCCGTGTGCTGCCGGATCCACAGCGCGATTCCCGCCGCGCCCGACCGGTCGGTCACATTCACCGCCGGCGGGCGGTTCAGCAGCGCCCCCGTGTCGAAGATGTTGTAGATCTCCTCGTTCTTCATCGCCCCGTCCGCGTGGATGCCCGCCGAGGTCGCGTTGAAGGCGCGGCCGACAAACGGCTGCGATGCCGGGATCGGGTACTGACACTCCCGCTCCATGTACTCCGCGATCTCGGTGATCGCCGTCGTGTCCATGCCGTTGAGCCCGCCCATGAGCCCCGCGTATTCGAACACCAGCCCCTCGAGCGGAGTGTTGCCGGTCCGCTCGCCGTAGCCGAGCAAGGTGCCGTTGGCGGCGGCGCATCCGTACAGCCAGGCCGTGCTGGCGTTGACCAAGACCTTGTAGAAGTCGTTGTGGCCGTGCCACTCCAGCCACGCGGTCGGCACGCCGGCGTCATGGGTCATGGCATGCACGAGGCGAGGGACGCTGCGCGGCAGCACCGCGCCGGGGTAGGGGACGCCGTACCCCATCGTGTCGCACAAACGTAGAATGACCGGAAGGCGGGCCTGCTCGGCCAGCGCCATCAGCCGTTGAGCCAGCGGGACGACGAACCCATGGACATCCGCCCGGGTCAGGTCCTCGAGGTGACAGCGCACGCGGAGCCCCTGGGCCAGCGCCTCGGAAACCACTCCCACGTAGTTATCGAGCGCCTTGCGCCGGGTCCACCCGAGTTTGAGGAATATATGGTAGTCGGAGCAGGAGGTCAGGATGCCCGTCTCGCTCAGACCCGCCTCCCGCACCAGGCGGAGGTCCTCACGCTTGGCCCGAACCCATCCGGTGACCTCAGGGTACCGGTACCCGCGGGACAACACCTGAGCCACTGCCTGACGGTCGCGAACGCCGTACAGGAAGAATTCGCTCTTCCGGATCACCCCGTTGGGTCCGCTCAGCCGGTGAAGCAGGTCGAACAACCGGGCGATCTGCGCGATCTCGAGCGGCGCCCGAGCCTGCTGTCCGTCGCGGAACGTCGTGTCTGTAATGAGAATCTCGTCGGGGGGATCGAGGGGAACGTCAACGCCATCGAACAGCACTTTGGGCGGGCGCTCGTATGGGAACTGCTCCCGCATCAGGTTCGGCTCGGTGACATCGACTACGTCAACGAGCCGTCGCGCATCAGTGAGCGGCCAGCGGTGCTCCACGACGGCCCTCCCAGAAGGCTTGATCCGGGCGAAATTGAGCGTACCATAGGGTGCGGGCAGGCGCAATATTCCTGGCATTTCAATGGACCCTCAAACCGATCTGGACATCGGCCCGTCGAGGAGCGATACTACAATAGATGTCCCAGAGGAGGTACCGTCGCATGGCCGGAAAGCTCGAGGTTGCCATCGAGTACTGCACCAGCTGAGGGTATCTTCCGCATGCCGTCCGTGTGGCGGAAGAAATCCTCAAGGCAAAGAAGCAGGACGTCACATCCCTCCGGTTGATCCCATCCTCCGGCGGAGTGTTCGAGGTGACGGCCGGGGGCAAGAAGATCTTCTCCAAGAAAGAGCTGGGCCGCCATCCCGAGCCTGGGGAAGTCCTCAACGCGTTAGGATCCCGCTAGAGCACCGCATCGCCCTGCGCCGCCAGGCCGGCACACCGCCGGCCTCGTGGTATTGGCCCGGACACCGCCCGCGCCCGGGGAGGTCGAGTCGAAAGGGGAGAAGATCGATGACGCGGAGCACCCAGGTCTTGCGGAACTCCGACCCGTACGCGCCGCTCGGGGTCCGGCGCCTCATCAACGCCTGGGGAACCGTGACCCGCGTGGGCGGATCGCTCATGCCGCCCGAGGTGCTGGATGCGATGGCCGCCGCGGCCCACGCCTTCGTGGACGTCAACGAACTGCACGAACGGGCCGGAGATCACCTGGCCGGCCTGCTGGGCGTGCCCGCGGTATTTGTCTCCAGCGGCGCGGCCGCCGGCCTCGCGCTCGCGGCGTCGGCCTGCATTGCCGGGGAGGATCCGGCGAGGATGGCCCGGCTCCCGGA
>DATHLI010000129.1:0-1530 GCA_035488355.1 bacterium
ATGTCCTCCATCCGTCCCTCGTGGCACGCCATCCGCACGCCGGAAGCGGCGGCATGCGCCTCCGCCTTGCGACACATCGTCGGGTTCAGATCGACGCCGATCACCCGGCCCTTCGACCCCACCTGCCACCCGGCGATGATACTGTCGAGACCGGCTCCGCTGCCCAGGTCCAGCACCACCTCCCCGGCTTGGAGGCGGCTGCGCAGGTGTGGGTTCCCTACGCCTGCGAACGACGCCACGGCGCCGGGCGGCGCGCGATCGAGCCACTCGGGCTCATAGCCGAACATCTCGGCTGCTTGACGCCCGTGGTAGAAGTGGAACTCCCCTTCGGGGTGCTCGGCCACTTCCTGATACATCCGCAGGACCTCACCCTTGATCACTCCCTCGAGCGGGGCCTGCTCGTCCGCGTGAAGCAATGCGACGTCGGTCATGGACGCGCCTGGCGCGGGTCGTCCTTCGGATTCACGTAGGTGATGCTCCAGGGCCCGACGCTGTGGAGCTGGAAGACGACGCCGTCGCTTCCGGTCCAGGCGTAGTGCACCATCTTCTGCGGCATCACGGCGTAACTGCCGGCGGAAAGCGCCGTGCCGCCCGAATACGTGGGCTGCTCGCCCATGCCGACGTTCAGCGTCCCGGAGAGCACGGTCACGTGTTCGAGAACGGCGTGCCAGTGCGGCGGTATCCGGTAGTTTGGCGGTAACTTGAGGCGCAAGGTGAGCGGGACGGCCTCGGCCGGGTTGCCTTCGAGCAGCGCGAACTGGGCTCCGCGGGGCAGGGATGGCGGGCCGTCGGCCCAGCTGATGCCCGACGCATGGAAGACGATGGGACCGGCCGCCGGAGTCGCGGCCGCCTGCGCGCCTGCCCGCGAGGCGAACGCGACAGCGCATACGACCGCGACGGTGAGCATCACGTGGTGTCTCATGAGGAACTCCTTGGGCGCTGGGCGCCCGACACGAGGGGTTGCCCCAAGCTGGCACGGGTTGCACCATAGGTCAAATACGAGTTATTGATCTGTGCGATAGGGTTTATCCTATGATCAAGCCCGGCCTCACTGTGCACCGCCTCGAGCTGTTCCTCGCCGTCTTGGACCACGGCGGGGTGGGCCGCGCCGCCCAGGCCTGCCACATCAGCCAGCCCGCCGTCTCCGAGCATCTGCGTGAACTGGAAGCGCACTTTGGCGTCCGACTCGTCGAGCGTCACGGACGGCGCGCACGGCCGACTGCGGCGGCGCGCGTGGTCGAGCCATACGCGCGCCAGGCCCTCGCGTTGCTGCGCACCGCCGAGCAAGCGGCGGGCGAGGTGCGTGGGCTTCGAGCGGGCTCCCTCACGATCGGCGCCAGCACCACTCCCGGCACCTACCTCCTGCCGGCCGCGCTCGGGCGGTTCCATGCGGCCTATCCCGGGATCACCCTGAGACTCGAGATCAGCGATACCCGGGAGATCGAGCGGTCGGTGGCGGTGGGTCAACTGGAGCTGGGAGTGATCGGCGAAGCACCACTCGTGCCCGGGCTCGCTGCGGAACCCTGGGTG
>DATHLI010000130.1:0-2126 GCA_035488355.1 bacterium
CTTTCTGAAAATCGGAGCCACGCTGTACGGCAGCGGGTATGTCCTGCTCGCGTTCCTCCGTGACGACTTCGTGCGCCGGCTTGGCTGGCTCACAGATCGGCAGGTCCTCGACGCGGTCGCGGTCGGCCAGTTCACGCCGGGCCCCGTGTTCACCACGGCCACGTTCATCGGGTACCTCGCCGGGGGCTGGCCCGGGGCCAGCGCCGCCACGGTGGGCATCTTCGTGCCTGCGTTCGTGTGTGTGGCGGCTGTCTACCCGGTCGTGCCGCGCCTCCGGACGTCTCCGTGGACCGGCGCCTTCCTCGACGGCGCCAATGCCGCGGCCCTCGGACTGATGGCCGCGGTGGCGTGGCAATTGGGCGCGGCGAGCATCGTCGATCCGTTCACGGCCGCGCTGGCCCTCGTCGCGGCGGTACTGCTGATCCGCGTCCGCGTCAACTCCGCGTGGCTGGTGCTGGGCGGGGCGATCGCCGCCGCGGCGTACAGGCTCGCCCTACCGGGATGACTGGGGGGACCCGGGTTCCCAGGCCCCACGTTCCTCAAACAGGAACGAATCGCGCCGCACCGAACTCGCACCATGGGGGGGTACGGGTGGGAGGGAGAGCGGGCCGTGACCCCTGGCCGGCTCACAAGGGTCCATGCCTGATACCTTATCCCAGGCGCTCCGCGACTGGCAGAATTTTTACATCCTGGTCGGCGGGGCCTCCGCGATCCTGGCGGGATTGATGTTCGTGGCGATCTCGCTCGGGTCCACACTGATCACCCGGAAAGACATCCCCGCCCTCCGGGGGTTTGTAAGCCCCACGCTCATTCACTTCATCTACGTCCTGGCGACCTCGGCGGTGGTGCTGATCCCCAACGTGACGCGGACGTCGCTTGGCGTCGTGCTCATGCTCGCGGGCATCGTCAGCCTTGGGTGGACGCTCGGCACGCAGCCGCAGATGCGTCGGCCGGATCGGGAAGGATACATTGATGCGCACGATTGGACATGGTATCAGGTCGCGCCTGCGGCCGCGTATCTCCTCTACGTCGGGACCGGCATCGCGCTCATCGGAGGGGCCAGGCAGGCCTTGAACGGACTGGCGTTGGCCAGCATCCTCCTGCTGGTGGCCGGCACCCGGAATGCGTGGGACATGGTCGTGGGCCTTGCGCTGAAGCGGACCGGTCCCCCCCAACAGGAGAGCAGCGTGGAACGGCGCGATGCGGGCCACCCCGTTGTGGAACGCGTCGATGCGGAGAGGCCAGACGAAGAGCGCCCTGCCATGGAGCGCCCCGACGCGGAGCACCCCGCCATGGAGCGCCCCGCTATGGAGCGCCCCGACCAGGGTGACGTCCGGCCGGCGGCCGAACGTCCGCCGGACCCAACCACGAGCCTCGCGCTCCCGGCATCGGACCAGGCTGAAGTGACCCGCCTCATCCAGGACGCGGGGCTCCCCCCCGCCGACTTCACCTGGGCGCTCCAGCCCAACCGCTACGCTCTGATCGGGCCGCTTGTCTCGGCGCTGGTCCACACCCGGACGGGTGGATATTTCAGATTCGAATTCACCGCGGATGCCTCACGCCGGAACCGCGTGTCCGTGTTCTGCCCCGGCAAAGGCGCGCCGGAGGTGGCGAAAGAAGCCGGGTCGTGGGAGAACCAGTTGGGTCAGGTCCGCGTCTGGCTGAAGTCCCTGAGCGAGGTGCGCCGCTAGGCGCGCCGGCCTCCGTCTCCGAGAATTTCGTCGACGAGGGCAAGGAACTTCTTCACGTCGAACGGCTTCGTCAGATAATCGCGCGCCCCGTCGGCGCGCAGGCGGTCGATTTGTCGAGGGGTGGCGTCGGCGCTGACGACAACGACCGGGATCTCGCGGGTCTCAGGGGATTCCCGCAGCCGGCGCAACACTTCGGCCCCCTCGATATCCGGCAGGTGCAGGTCCAGCAGAATCAGGTCCGGGTGGTGCTCGCGGGTGAGATCGAGGCAGAGGCGCCCCTGCATGGCCGAGAGGAGCCTGATCCCGGGACGGCGGGCCAGGATGCGCTCGATCAGTTTGAGATTGGACAGGTTGTCCTCGACGTAGAGCACGGTGCGATTCTTCACGGAGACGCCGGCCGCGTCCGGACGGGGCGTCTCCCGGTCCGCCGGCTCC
>DATHLI010000131.1:0-41794 GCA_035488355.1 bacterium
TCAAGGCGCGGCTCCACCAACACGGCAACAGCGTGGCCCCCCCGGAACACGAACCCTATGCCCTGGAAGGGATAGGTGACGGTCCGGTAGGCGCCGGAGGTAGTGCGGACGGTATTCTCGTCGCCGATGAGGCGTGTGGCACCACTTGGCGACACCCCTATTCCGGCGCCGGCATTCGTTCGGAACATCTTGCTCGTCGTCTTGATCTGTACGGCGACGCCCTTCTCGAAGACTACGGTTAGCCCAAAGCGGGAGAAATACATCCGCCCCCCGTGGCTCGCGCTGGGCTGGCCTAATAGGCCGATGACTTGTTGTACGGGCATCCCCAGGCTTACAGGGCCTATCCCCACTCCTGGGGTGATGACCAAGGGAGTAGTGACATCGCCGGCCTTTACGGGCCCAATGACGACCAGCAGGATGCACATGACCGCCGCGGTGAGCGAGCGGATCATTGGCGGTCTTGGTATCCCTGTCCAGTGGGTTCCCATTGGCCGCACTCCTGCCTCGTATCCGTAGACGGCCGGAAAAGAAGTGGCGAGAGGAGGGTTGGCTAACAAAAAAACCCTCCGGATATCACGGAAGGTTTTCCCTTACCGCTCCGGTAACCCGGCCGGCTTGCCAGCATTGCTGGCCTGCCCCGTGGCTTTGCGTCCCCAGATCTCTCTGGGTTTGCCCCTACGGAAGCGCGACTGATTGATCTATGCTCGACAAGCGAACACAGTACACCAAATCCATGCTCGAATGTCAATGAAACAACGCCGGAAGGTTCCATTGGCGGATCACCTGGAATTCTGACGTCAACTTCCAAGAGATCTCAAGCCGAACTACCCCGGTCCCCCTAATCGCCGAGCCTGGTCAGGGTGCGGCGTGCGTCATCGATCCCCTCGAACTCCTGCTTGGGTGCCAGCGCAGTGTGCAGTTCGCGTTTCGCCATCTCGCTGTTCCCAGATTGATAATAGGCGAGCCCGAGATGGTAGTGGACGATGGGGGCCTTCGTCAGCACTTGGGCGGACTCTTCGAGGAGGGGAAGAGCCTGCTTCACCAGGCCCTTCTTATAGTATACCCACCCCAGGGTGTCGGCCACGTACGCGCTGTTCGGCATCCATTTTCTGGCTGTTTGCGCGAGCGTAAGCGCCCTATTGAGATCGCCCCCGTGGACGGCATATGACCATGCCAGGTTGTTCGCGGCAAGGGCGAAATTGGGATTCACCTTCAACGCCTGCTCATAGAGTTCCCGGGCCCTCGTAATGTTGCCCTGGCGGTCATTGATGGTGCCCAGCACAATATACGTGGGCAGATACCGCGGGTTGAGACGGAGCGCTTCCTCGTACTTGCGGGTCGCCATCTCGTTCGCGTTCTCCCTCGCGTAGAGGTCTCCGAGGCGGAGGTACGGGAGAATATCGTTGGGGTCGGTGGAAATCGCATGATAATACGCTTCTTCCGCCTTAGCAGTCTGCCCGACCGCGGCGTAGGTGGCGCCGAGGAGCATCTGCAGGCGTGAATTCTTGGGAGAACGTTCGATTTGGGATTCCGCGCGGCGGATCGCGGCGGCCACGTCTCTCTTATCGAGGTAGATCTGGATCTCCTGAGCGAGCGCGTCCACGAAGTCGGGCGACAGGGTCAGGGCGGCCTCGAACTCGGGGAGGGCATTGTCGACTCGGCCGGCGGCCCGGTACGCGAGGCCCAGGTGCATGTGGGCGGTGGGGTCCTTGGGATTGACGGCGATCGCGCGCTGGTATATATCGAACGCCTGGGGGAAGGCTTTTTGGCCGGCATAGAAATCGCCAAGCAGGAGATAGGCGCCGGAGCTGCCCGGCTCAAGGGTGACCAGCGTCCTCAGTTGCCGTTCGGCCGCCTTGGGGTCACCCGATTGCACCTGCAGTTGCGCGAGGGCGACGCGCGCCTCGGCGAAACGTGGGGCGAGCTTCAGAGCCTCCGCGAGCTGTTCTTTGGCGGAGGAGATGTCCGGCCGGACCAGGTAGGCGCGGGCGAGGAAATAGCGCACCGCCGCATCGCCGGGCCGCCCCCTGGCAACGGTCTGGAACTCCTCGGTGGCGACCTTGGCGTCACCTTTGGCGAGGTACACTTTGCCTCGGATGAAGTGCGCGGTGACATCCTGAGGGGCCTTGGCGAGGATGTCTTCGATCACGACTCTGGCGTCGTCCAGCTTCCCCTGCGCGACCAGCAGGTCCGCCACCTTCAAGCTGGGCACGGGTGAGCGGGGGGTGATCCCCTGCGCGGTCCGATACTGGGCCAGCGCCTCAACGGGTTTCCCTTCGGCGGCGTAGAGGTCCCCCAGGGCGAGGGGGATTTCCGCCCGCCGCGGCATGGCGCCTGCGGCCTCCTTGAGCACCTGCTCCGCGGCGTCCCGCCGCCCCTGCCGCATCAGGAGATTGGCGAGGGCGATGCGGGGCTCAGGAACGGCCGGCGCGGCAGCAATACCCTGCCGGAGCGTCTTCTCCGCCAGCGCAGCGTCGCCCTTGGCCGCTTGAATGCCGGCCAGAAGCGTGTACGCCGGGGCGCTATTGGGTGCCGTCCGAAGGGCTGCGCCGACTTCTCGGAGGGCGCCGTCGAGATCCCTGGTCGCCGCCATGCTCCGAGCGAGGAGGACATGGGCGTCCGCGTTCGATGGATCCTTACCGAGAACGAGCTTGGCCTGATCCCGAGCCTGTGAGTATTGGCCGGCGAGGAGGACGATCTCTCCCAGCTTGAGGTGCGCGTCGAGGATCTTGCCGTCCAGTTCCAGGCTCTTGGTCAGTTCCCGATAGCTCAGGGCGGGTTCCCCCATCCGAAGATAGGCGACGCCCAGCTTGTAGTGGGCCTGCGCAGACTGGGGGGCGATCTGGAGGATGTTTCTGAAGGCCAGCGCTGCCTCGCCATATCGCTCCGCGGCGAGGAAGCCGTCTCCGCTCCTCGTGTATCTCAGAACCCGGCCCTGGGGGCTTCTCAGCGCCATGACGCCCAAGACGGCAATCAGGGTCAGGGCGCCCAGCAGCACCAGTCCGACGGTAAAGCGCTTAGAGATCCGAGCTGAAGCCATTCGCGACCCCTCGCAACGACATGAGAGGCCAGCGCATTTCTGCTCCGGCCTCCCTCCCCGCATCTTTCATAGTGGCAACCAGATCATACGACGGCTCCTGGGCCGGCTGCTTCCATCGTTCGGAGGATTTCCATGGATCAAACGATTTGAGGGCCTGCTACCATCCCGCGGCTACCTCGGCAGGAGGCGGTCGAGGTGGGGAAAAGCCGCCTGGAGGAAGGCGGCCTCGCTTCGAAGGGTATCCTGGGACGGGCCAACGGCGGGTGCGGTGATGCGGACCAGGGCCTCGTCGTCCCTATGCTGGGTCAAGGAGGTCCAGGCCAGGAAGGTGACCGCCGACAGCTCTTTTGCGACCACCGTGCCCTTGATCTGATACCAGTACAGCACCACCTGCTTAGCCTCGCCTTTCTGGACCTCGGCGCGGTTGACGATGATCGTCCGGTCGGCAAGTTGGATCGGCATGTTCTGGACGTACGCGATGATCCATCCCGCGCCCGGGAGGCACACAATCGGAGAATGCAGGCGGTTGACGCCGGGACGCTGCGAGCCCCAGTAACCGACGTACAGCCACAACTCGTTGCCCGCCGGCGCGCGGTAGCGGCGCAGGAGGTAATCGTCGACCTGCAAGGTCTGCAGGATTCCCGGCTCGAGAAACTCCGTCCGGCCTTCCCATCCCTCCAGCCTCAGCGGGAACGCGTTGAGAGGCTCGCGGGTCGGGATGGTATTCTCGTGGGTGACGGCCTTGAGCGGGAAGATTGCCAGGACGATGGTGACCAGAGCGATGAGATAGGATGTTCGCGCGATCATCTTCTTGCCCCCTGTCCGGTCACACGCGAGAGGGCCAGGCCTTCGAGGGCCAGGAGGCCGAAGGCCAGGCCGAAGATCACCACGCCGGAGAAGGTATGGTAGAACCCCAGCGCCACCCGTGGGTCCACGGTCTCTACCAGCACACCCGTGAGCGTCACCCGCGCGGCATTCGCCACCAGCGCGATTGGAATCGCGGAGAGCGCCAGGACCAGCCGGGGGCCCCATTTCGTCTGGGCGAAGTACGCGTAGATCACCGCCAGGGCCAGGAGGGAGATGAGCGATCGGATACCGCTGCACGCCTCGGCCACCTCGAGGCGCATCGAAGGCAGATCGATGATGTTCCCCTCGCGGAGCACCGGCACGTTGAGGAGGTCCAGGGTCCCCGTGGCGAGGCGCGCGGCCTGGAGTTGCAGCGGGAAGGCGATCTGGTTCAATGCCGGCGCCGGCAGCGGGATCATGAAGAGCAGATAGGCGAGGGGAAAGGCGACCAGCCCCAGCACCTTTGGTCCGCCCAAGAAGAGGGTTAGTCCGGTGAACACCACCAGGAGGGAAAACCGCGCGGGATACCCGAAGGTCCCGGCCTGGCTGACGATGAGAAGGATCAGGCCCACCAGGAGCACCGGGTAGCCCCACGCGGATCCCTTTACCGGGACGTGCTGCAGGCGCTCCCGGCGCTGCCAGATCAGATAGGCGCTGACGAGGGGGATGAGGAAGCCGTGCGAGTAATTCTCGTCGGCCCTCCACTGGCTCACCAGATCGACCAGCACGGGGTAGTAGAGGTAGACGACGGCCGCTCCCAGGGCCACCATCGGAATCGCCGGGGTGAGAGGCGCGAGGGCGGTGCGCCTCTTCGAGATGAGGTCAGGGACTACTGCCGCAAGCGCCACGGGCCGAGCATACTCCTGCCGTTTGTGTTCATCACCTCTCCATACGGACCGGCGGGCGGCCCCGCCTTCGTTCGGAAGGAGGAACTGGGCGGATCATTCGAACGAGCGGATCATTCCCCGCTGTGACCGGCGCCGCTATGATCTCTTCGCAAGGGCTCGGCAGAACGGGACAGAATCCCAACTGGGGACCCGCCGGTTTCCGCAGCGGCGGTAGACAGCGCTCGAGACGCGTGGTTATACTTATTAAATGAGGCTTTAATGAAGCGTAAATGAAGCTTTAATGCGGCGCTCACGCGTCTCATTATTGCGCGCTACCGCTCTTGATCAGCCCGAGTACCTGGAGACGGATTCGATCCCACCGAGGGGGCTAGACCGGTGACCCCGGAGACGGGCCTTGTGAAGGTCCTGGTCGTCGACCCGTCCCCCATCATGTTGGCGGGGCTCCGCGGCGTACTGCAGTCCGACCCGGAGATCGAACTGGTGGGCGCCTGCGGCACCGGCGCGGAGGCGCTTGAGGTCTGCTCGCGCGCCCATCCAACCGTGGTGATCACCGATGTGACTCTGCCGGACATGACCGGCGTCGAGCTCTGCCGCGCGGTCCAACAGCGCCTGGAGAACGTGAACGTGCTCTTCCTCACCGCGAACGACGATAACGCCAGTATCTTTGGCGCGATCGGCGCCGGCGCCTCGGGGTACGTGCTCAAGGATATCACCCCCGAGAATTTCCTGCGCGCGATCCACGCGGTCCGGAAGGGGCAGTCCATGGTCCATCCCGGGATCACCCGGCGCGTGTTGGATAAGCTCTCGGTGGTCACGCGCGACGGCAACGGCGGACTGCTGTTCGATCAAAAGCTGACCGAGCGAGAGGGCCAGATCCTTGCCGAGGTCGCCCGCGGCCTGACGAACAAGCAGATCGCGCACAAACTCTATGTCTCCGAAAGCACCGTGAAGAGCCGCCTGAGGGGCATCTTCAGCAAGATCGGCGCGCACGACCGCACCCAGGCCACCGCCATCGCTATTCGGGAAGGGTACGCGGAGTAGCCGCCCCGGATCTCCGCCGTGAGCCGGTCGCCCGGAAGACGCCGTCGTGCGCCGGGCCGCTACGGCCGGCGATCGACGACATAGTCCTGCCGAATATCCTGCGTTCCGCACCCCCCATCGCAATCCAGCGACCAGGTCGAGGCGAAGATGAGCCTGAGCCCGTCCCCGCTCGGCACCGGGTGTGCCTCGCATCGATAACAGTTGGTCGTATCCGTATGGAGGTGCGCCCACCGCTCCACGGTCTTGCTGCCGTCGAGCGGGACGGCGATGACTTCCTGATTGAACCGCCGTCCATCCTGGCCCTCGTAGTAGGACACGTACGCCCAGCCGGGACGCCGGGTCGCGCGCAGCGAGACATGGTACGCGTATGCTTCGTTCGTCGGATCCGTTAGCGACATGATCGCGCCGTCCCGCAGGCGGACCATGATCACGTGCCCGAGCAATTGTCCGTTCACGATCTGACCGGCGTTGCCGCAGTGTTCCTGACCCACCATGACGTCTTCGTTGTTGTCGAACGGGTTCTGCCCGACGTCCTGGTGGGCGACGTCGTACACGAAGCCGTCCGCGGCCGCCCCGTGGCAGATCGGACCGCTCTCCGGGTGCGGCGTCAGGGCGAGTGTCAGGGGGTTCACGTCGAAGATCCGGTTGTAATCACCGCTGTAATGGACCCAGACGTACTTCCCGCTCGCTGACATGCCCATGCCGGTCGCCGCCCACCCGTTATACGCGTAGCTGGCGATGGGGCCAATGAGGTCGGCCTGCATGTCGACCACGAACATGTTGCCCGCCTGGTCGGCCAGCGCCACGAACCGGCCGTCGGCCGAGGCATTGCCGTTCGTCAGGCCGAGGAAGGACACCGGGATGGGCAGGGTCCAGGACCGGACCTGCCGGCACTGGACGACGTCGAACCACTCGAGCAGGATGCCGTCGGCGTTGATGCGCACAGACGGCTGGGTCGGATGCCAGCGATCGTCCCGGCGATCGTAGTTGGCGCATTGCGACGCGGCGGGCAGGTAGGAGCTGCCGTCGAGGAAGAGCAGACTTGGGGTCCCCCCCGGCTGATCCATCGCGATGAGCGTTTGATCCGCGTTCCACGCCTCGTCGGTGGAGTAGTGGTGACGGGCGTCCGCGCCCCACTGCCAGGATCCGGCGGCGGCGGGCGCGATCGGCGTTCCAGGATCGCCCGAGATCCGCGTGACGATCGTGCCGAACGGCGGGAGGGCCGCCGGTGCAAGGTACGGAGGCTTGGGCACCGGGCCGACCGGGAGCAGGGCCGAGACATCCGTCACGATGCCCGCCAGACTCATCGGCGCCCCCTGCCCCGAGAGCAGGACCACCGCCGTGACCAGGATGATCGTCGCCGCGCGCGCCCCAATGCGGTTCCCGCCCATGCGTATCTCAGCCTCCTCGGTTCAGATGGCATCCCACACGAGCGCTTTCACACGCCGGACGACCTCCTCCAGCGGGACGCTCGCGTCGAGCGGCACGACCCGGGTCCGCGGAGAATAGCGCAAACGCCGGCTGATCCGATCGCGCTTCCGGATCTCCGCGAGGTCCATGTCCGGCTTCCGTTGTGAGGCGACCTCCGGCGCCACATCGAGGCGGACGACCAGATCGGGCGGGTGCGCCTCGGCCCAGTCGTATGGCGCGCGTTCCCACCGCGCCAGGGCGCGCAGCAGGCGGGAGCGGCTCTCCCGCCACTCCGAGAGCAGCGGCCCGTCCATGCACCCCATCGTCTGGTTCTGGGGAAACCGGTCGCAGACCACGATCATGCCCCGCTCGTGCGCTCGCCAGGCGCGGCGCAGCCGCTGGGCTTTCTCGGCGCGGAGGATCAACGCCCACAGCGCTCGGGCGATCCGCATCCCCGCCGGGGGCGTGCCCGGCACGCCGCCGTCCCTCGCGCGCGCCGGGGCGGATCGGGCGCGCGCCTCCGCCTTCCGCCGGTGCCACCATCGACCGGCGACCTGCAGGGGCCAGCGGATCGGCGACACGGGGCCGTCTCCGCTGCCGAAATAGATGGGCAGCACGTCGACGTGCTCCGACAGCCACGCCACGATCTCGTTGACCACGGTGGACTTCCCCGACCCATCCGGACCAACGACCGCGATCAATCGCCCTCCGGTGGCCGGAGTCAGCCGCAGCGGCACCGGCGGAAAGAGCCGCCTGAGAGGCGACGCGCGCCACACCGCGCAGGCCTCTTTGAGCCATCGGTGCCACACGGCCGCGCTCGGGCCATACCGGCGGTGGGGATGGAGGGCGGTCACCACGCTGCGGCGAAACGCCAGCAGCCCGCGCATCGACGGCCGGCCCTCCAATAGCTCCGACACCCGCCGCGCGGCGCCGTCGTCCAGCAACTTGCGGCCCCATTCGGCGACCCGTGGGGCGGCCGCACGGGTCTCGAGCCAGCGAAACTTCGTCAGGACGCGGCCGCGAAAGCACGGCGCCGTCCGAGGCCGGCCCAGCCGCTCGTATGTCCGCAGCTTCAACGCCGCCCGCACAAGGAACAGGATCATGTCGACGTTGGGATCCGCCGTGTAGATGCCGTGCTCGGCGTCCAGCCGCCGGCTCGCCAGCACCGCGTCCTCCCAAGGGAGGTGATAGCCCTTGAGGTGCCCCTCGCCCGTGATCAGGCGATAGTACACGTGGACGTGGGTGAGACGGGCGGTCTGGCGATCCAGCGCCAGAAAATGGCCGATCGCGGGATACGCAAACCAGCCGCAGGGGACACACGGCTTGAATCCGACCTCGGCCAGGATCCGGTTCAGCAGGGGCGCCGCCGTCCCATCGACGAGCAGATCGACGTCGAGCGCGCCCTGCAACGACGCGGTCAGCGTGTCGTTGTCTTTCCAGTGACAGTAGAGGACATCTTCCTCATGCAGCCGGCCGGTCAATCTGCCGAGGACGCTCAACGTGGTGGATGGTGCAGGCCGTTCGGTCGCCCCGCCCGTCCCGGTGGTCCGCGCCGCGGCGACGCTGCCGGGCGGGGATCCACGCAGCGCTCCGCGCACCTCTCTCATGATCCCGCGGGCGTGCGGGCAGGCTGGAGGGCATCGGCCGCGAGCAGATCCCTCGGCGTGGAAGGAGGCAGGAGGGCATCGGCCACGAGCAGATCCCGCACGAGGATGAACGCCTCGGCGGCCTGCATCCCCACCGCAATCCCCCGCTGCTGGGCATACACGCGCAGCGCTTCCGGCGACCGTGGGTGGGGATAGGGCTTGACCTCGCTGATGAAGGTGTTGCGATACGCCTCAAAGGCCCTGAGCTTTTCGTCGAGCGTTGTGCTGATGTCCACGTACACCGTGGGGAGAAACGCCCAGTCCGCGAACGGCGGCCCCCACTCCGTCGACGACGCCACCTCGTAACACAGAAGCCTCCGCACCGGGTTCTCGCCAAACGGGCGCGCGGCGACCAGCGTGGCCGCAAACGCGGCGCGGTGGTCCTGGTTCGCGTCGCCGTGATGATGCGTGTAGACGACCTGGGGGCGCAGGTCCCGGATCGCGTCGGAGATGGGCCGGATGATGTCGAGCAGGGGCACGCTGTCGAGCCGCTGGTCCGGGAGATCGACGAAGCGCACCTCGTGAACGCCCAACGCTCGGCACGCGGCGCGCGCCGCCGCCTTCTGCGGCTCGGTCACGGGGTGATGCGACGTGACGCCGTCCGTCAGGATCAGCACGGACACCCGATCTCCCCCGTGGACATGCCGGGCAATGGTCCCCCCCACCCCGAGGACTTCATCATCCGGGTGGGCGCCGATGACGAGGACCGACGTCGAGGGGCCGGCGCCCCCGCGGTGTGACTGCGTCATCGTGTGGTCACGACAGGGTCCCCGCCTTTCTCACGCGCGGGCGCCGCCCGGGGAGGCGGTGGGTCTCGGTGCAGCGCGTCGCCGTTTCCCCCCAACCACACCGGCATGGGCTCGGAGCTCGTCACCATCTGATGCAGCACGCGCTTGACGCCGGTCAGGTCCATGGCACGGGACAGCCTGTCCAGTTCCTGAATGGCCAGCCGCAAGATGACCTCGTCCACCCGCCCGTTGGTGCGGACCGCGAACATCCCCGGCAGGGTTGTCCCGCCGAGGGGCTCGTCCGAGGTCTCGAGCGCTTCATGGAGTTGCTCGCCGGGCCGGATCCCCGTGAAGACAATCGGAATGTCCTTGTCGGGCTCCAGTCCGGAGAGCCGGATCAACTCCTGCGCCAGGTCGAGGATCTTGATGGGCCGGCCCATGTCGAGCATGAAAATGTCGTGGGATTCCTGCGAGGCGCTGGCCTGAAGGACGAGCGCCACCGCCTCCCGGGTGCTCATGAAGTACCGGGTCATCTCGGGGTGCGTGATGGTCACAGGTCCCCCGCGGCGAATTTGCTCCTGCAAGACCGGGACGACGCTCCCACGGCTCCCGATCACATTGCCGAAGCGAACGGCGAGAAAGCGCGTGCCCCCCCGCGCGTTCAGGGCTTTCACGATCCACTCCGCCAGACGCTTGGTCGCCCCCATGACGCTCGTGGCGTTCACGGCCTTGTCGGTGGAAATCAGCACGAACGTTTGGGTCCCGCAGGCCAGCGCGGCCTCGGCCACGGCCAGCGTGCCGAGGATGTTTGTCCGGACGGCCTCGTCCGGGTGACGTTCCATCAGCGGGACATGTTTGTAGGCGGCCGCGTGGTAGACCACGTCCGGTCGCCAGGCGCTGAACACCTTCTGGATCTTGTCCGAGTCACGGACGTCTGCGATCACGGTCTGCACCCGCTGCTCCAGCGGAGGATGAATGATCTCCTCCGCAAGGTGGAACAGCGCGGTTTCGTTCGTGTCGAGCAGGAGCACCCGCGCGGCGTCCGACCGGGACAATTGACGGGCGAGCTCGCTGCCGATCGACCCGGCGGCCCCCGTGACGAGCACCGTTTGTCCTCTCAGAAAGGCCGCGACACGGTTGGCGTCGATGGGCGCCGGCTTGCGCCCCAACAGATCCTCCAGATTCACGTCCCGAATGTCATGCACCGTCACGTGGCCCGTGAGGAGCTCGTGAACGCTGGGGAGCACCCGGACCCGCGTAATGCCCGCCTCGCGGGCGAAGCGCATGATATCACGGACGTGCCCGGAGCCGGCGGAGACGAAGGTAATGACCACTTCGTCGACCTCCAGCTTCCGGACCGCGTCCGGAATCGCTTCCTTGCCTCCCATCACTTTCAGCCCGTGGACGAACGTGCCCCACTTCGACGCGTCATCGTCGATAAACCCCACCGGATGGTACGCCGCGTGCCCGTTACTCACCATCGACCGGGCGATCATCCCGCCCGCCTCTCCCGCGCCCACCAGCAGCACTCGGGAGCCGCGTCCGGTGCTCGACCTGGCGCGCGGGATCTCATTCGACAACCGCCGCCCGAGCCGGGAGACCGCGATCAACGTGGTCCCCAACAGATAATCCAGGATCAGGACCCCCCGCGGGAAGGTGCCGTAGGCATGGATCCCCTGCAGGAGAAACAGCCCCCCCGCCAGGGTCAGCGTCGCCGCGGTCGACGCCTTCCACGCCCCCACAATCTCCTTGAGGCCCACCAGGGCCCAGGTGACGCGGTACAACCGAAAGACGGCGTTCCAGGCGAGCTTCACGGGAAGAAATAGGATCAGCACGACCGGCATGGCGGCGATGAATTGAGGCGGAATGGCCCCATCGAAGCGAATGAGCAGCGCCAGCGCGTAGCTGAGGACCCAGAGCAGCACATCGCTGATGCCAAAATATACATGCTGAGCCACCCAAGCGCCCGACACCCGCCTGGACCGTCCGATCGGCAGCCTGCGGCGAATCATGGCGTGGACACCGCGGCGGCGTCTCGTCCGTCCAGGGCGGGGACCGAGACCGGGGCGGCCACCGGCACGGCCGGCGCGTCGCCGCGTCCCAGGCTGTGGTACTCGAAGCCGTGCGCCCGCATCTGCGCGGGCTCGAAGAGGTTCCGGCCGTCGATGACGAGCGGCGCGCGCATCACCGGACGCAGGCGCTCGAGATCCACGGACCGGAATTCGTCCCAGTCCGTAAGGATCACGAGGGCGTGCGCCTCCCGCGCGGCCTGATACGAGGACTCCGCGTAGGCGAGGTGGTCGTCCGGAGGCCAGAGGCCCGCCAGCTTCTGCGCCGCCCGGGGATCGTAGATGCGGAGGGTCACGCCGGCTTCCCGCAGCCGCGCGATCACCCCGAGGCTGGGCGCTCCGCGGATGTCGTCGGTGTCGGGCTTGAACGCCACCCCGAGCACCCCCACCGTCTTCCCGCGCAGGCCCCCCATCGCCTCGTCCAGCTTCTGGATGAGGCGATCCACCCGGGAGGCGTTGATCCGTTCGACCTCACGCAGCAGGGCGAAGTCGAGGCCCGCGTCCGCGGCGCCCCAGATGAACGCCTTCAGGTCTTTCGTAAAGCACGACCCTCCGTACCCCAGCCCCGCCTGCAGAAAGTGGGGCCCGATCCGCGGGTCGAGGCCGATGCCGCGCGCGACGTCGGCGACGTCCGCGCCGGCCTGGTCGCAGAAATCGGCCACCATGTTGACGAACGAGATCTTCGTCGCGAGGAACGCGTTGGCCGCGTGCTTGATGAGCTCGGCGGTCCTGATGCTGGTGAGGAGGATGGGGCACTCGAAATCGCGCGCGTACAGCTCGCGGAGGAGCGCCCGGGCCCGGTCTGAGTCGGCGCCGATGATGATCCGGTCGGGGTGCAGGAAGTCGCGCACCGCCGAGCCTTCGCGCAAGAACTCGGGATTGCTCGCGACCTCGTACTCGGGCATGCTCCCGACCGGCCGGCGGAGGGCCCGGTCGATGCCGGCGCCCGTATGGACGGGGACCGTGCTCTTTTCCACGATGAGCTTGAAGCCGTCCGGCCGGCAGGCGATGCTGGCGACGGCCTCGTCGATCTGGGAGAGATCGGTCCGTCCGTCGGGAAGGGCCGGGGTGCCGACACACAGGAAGATGATGTCCGAGCGGTCCAGCATCTCGGCGGTCGACGTGGTGAACTTCAGGCGGCCGGACTGCAGGGTGGACTGCAGGAGCTCCCAGAGTCCCGGCTCGTACACGATCGGTTCGCCGCGGGCCAGGCGGGCGACGCGCTCCGCATCCTTGTCCATGCCCACCACGGTGTGGCCGAGCGCGGCAAATCCCACCGCGGTGACGAGTCCGACGTGACCGGTCCCCATAATGCCGAGCCTCATGCGACCCCCCAGTTTCTGCGCCCCCCAGGCTGTCAGCCTTGGGGCGCTCCCCCGACCGCGAGTGGTGCGGGCATCGTCCCGCCGGCTGCGACCGTAGATCGATCGAGGCCGGCGTTGAAGAGCATGTCGAGATAGCTGAGCCACGGCTCGAAGGCGCCGAAGCGCTGCGGGTACAGCGGGTACGCGTACTCATGCAGGCGGACCGCGATCCCTTCGGCGGCGAATGCCGGGAGATCGAGGTACTCGCGGCCGAACGCCCCCGACAGATAGACGTCGGCGCCGACCTCCCTGCAGATCTCCAGCAGCAGGCGCGATCCGCGGCCGGCGATCGGCAGCGCAGACGCGCGAACAAATCGGCAGGTGATCCCGAGCGACCGCACCGCGGGTCCCCAGGACGCCCGGTCGAGGTCGGTCAGCGTGTCGTAGGGACCGTCCAGGATGCCCAGTACTTCGGCGATGTGGGTGTCGTACTGGGGGGCCCGGCCGTAGAGGGCGGCGAGGGTATGGCCGATCTTCCGCCGCCAGTGTTGGGTGTCGTCGACCCTGGTGTCGAGGATGCGCTGCTCCCGGCCGGCCTGGCGGACCGGGACGGTGAGCCAGTGGGGCCCCTGCGCCGTTTTGACCCGGGCCCGGTTCTCCTCGTGGCGCGGCGAGTACTGCACCGTGTCGAGGATGACAAACACATCGGCCAGCATCATGCGATGCAGATAATGCAGCCCCGGAAAGAACCGCGGCTGGGAGATAACGCACACGGTCACCGTTACACCTCCCCCTGACGGCCGGCTCGGATGGTTCCCGCGGGGGCGCCGCCGCGCGGCGCCATCGGGACCGCGATCCGCCGCGACGGCCACCACGACCGAATCAGGACGCAGTACGCCGTTTGGACGATGATCCTGAGGTCGACGAGGAGGCTCTGCCGCTCCATGTAGCGCAGGCACTCGGCCACCTGGAGCGGCATGTGCCGCCGGATGTAGTGCTCCTGGGCGGAGACGCCGGGAAGCGGCGGGTCGTGGTAGGTCAGATTGGGGTACCAGGTGAGATCCGCCGGGGAGACCATCCCCGGGCGGATGTCCAGGGTGCGCCACTGCACCGGGGTGTAGTGTTGCCGGACGACGTCCCAATCCTCGGCGCGCGGGCCGACCACAGCCATCTCCCCGCGGAGCACGTTCCAAAACTGGGGCAGTTCGTCGATCTGGAACCTGCGCAACACCGCCCCAACCGGCGTGACGCGGTCGTCGTCTTTCGCCGTGATCCGCCGGTCGGGGCTGTCCGCGCCGTCGCGCATCGTCCGCAGCTTGAGCATGGCGAACGGCCGGCCCCTCAGGCCGGCGCGCCGGGCCCGATACAGGGCAGGCCCGGGCGACGTCAGGGTGATCGCCAGCGCGCCCATGAGGATGAGGGGCCACGTGACCAGGAGCGCCCCGGTCGCGAAGAGGACGTCGAAGATCCGCTTTGCCCTTTCATAGAAGCGCCTGCGACCCTTTGCGTCGGGCGCCGCCCCGCCCGCCTCCAAGGCTGTCCCCGGCGCTCGGAAGACGCCCTTCCGGATCAACAGCTGCCGGTAGACGCCGCCTGTCCGAGCCGCCACCGCTTTGAGATCGAAGCGCCCCACCGCCAGCCGCCGGGCCGTCTGCCCGAAGCGCGCCCGGAGTGTCGGAGCGTCGAGCAGTCGCCGGATCGCCTCCCGGAGCGCCGCGCCGTCCCGGGCCGGGACGAGCAGTCCGGTGACATCGTGCTTGACCACTTCCCGGCACCCCGGCGCGTCGACCGTGACGATCGCGAGGCCCATGGAGGCCGCCTCGAGCAGGACACGCGGGATCCCCTCCGGGTAGGCGGAGGGGAGGACAAAGATGTCCGACACCGACAGGAGGGCGGGGACATCCGATCGTGGACCGATCCAGATCCCGCTGTGCCGGAGGGCGGTGAGCTCGGACTCGCCCAGGCGATCGCGGGCGTCCCCATCCGCCGGGCCGGCCAGGATACAGCGGACGTCCGAGCGGACCGCACAGATCTGACGGGCGGCCTCCGCAAACTCCAACACGCCCTTGGACCGGATGACCCGCGAGATCATGGTGACCACGAGCTGGCCTGGGCGGAGGCCGAGATCTTCGCGGGTGCGGGCCTGTTCCGCCGCCGGCAACTGCGTCCGGTCAAACCGCGCCGTATCGACGCCCGATCCGGGGAGGACCCGCGTCTTCTCGGCGGGCGCGATTCCCGCGGCGATGAACCGGCGGGCGTCGTCGGGGTTCTGAAACACGGTCACATCCGCAACGTGGGACGTCCACCGCTGCAGGCTCTCGAAGATGCGGCGGGTGGGGCTCAGGCCGGCGCCGCCGGCGTACAGGGCCCCCAGGCCGGTCACCGTCCCAATGACGACGGGCACCCCCGCCCACCGGGCGGCCAGGCACGCCCAGATGCCCGGCTTGGTATCAAACGCGTGGACGATATCCGGCCGCGATCTGCGGAAGATGAGCATGAGCTGCCCCAGGGTGATCAGGTCCAGCACCGGGTTGACCCGCCGGCTCATGATGTACGATCCGTACTCGAAGCCCGCGGCCGCAAACTTGTCGCGCAGCGCCGGGCGGGTCCCCAGGGCGCCGACGGCGATGGCGTCGCTCAGGGCCCGCATCAGGTCGAGCCGCGCATCGACGTCCGGGCCCCCCACCAGGAGGACCTTCGGGCGCCGCGTCATGGCGGCGCCGGGGGCGGAGCGGATCCCCTCCGCCTTCGCTGCGACAGGACCGGTCGGGCTCATCGAATTTCGCCCCTATCGACGGTATCGCTCGAGCACATCGGCGACGGCGTCGACCACATCGTCCACGTCGTCATCGGACATCCTGGGAAAGAGCGGCAGCGACACGAGGCGCTGATACTCGCGGTAGGCAACCGGAAAGTCCTCCCGCCGGTACCCGTACTTGTCCCGGTAGTACGGGTGCAGGTGCACCGGGATGAAATGGACGCTGGCGCCGATCTTCCGGGCCCGCAGTTCCTCGATGAAGCGGTGGCGGATCGCCGCCGCGGAGGTGTCCGCGCCGGGGAATCGCAGCCGCTCGGTGCGGAGGCGGAGCGCGTAGAGGTGCCAGGCGTGCTCGACCTCCGGCCGCTCGGGGGGCGTGTCGACCTCGGGGAACGTGGAGAAGGCCTGCGTATAGCGCCGGACGATGGCGCGGCGGCGCCCCTGAAAGGCCGGCACCTTCCGCAGTTGGTGCAGGCCGATCGATGCCTGGACGTCGGTCATGTTGTACTTGAATCCTGGATGGAGGACCTCGTAGTACCAGGACCCCGTCGCGTCGTATCGCTTCCACGCGTCCCGGCTCATGCCGTGCAGGCTCCAGGGACGCGCGTCTTCCACAAGCGAGGGGGCGCCGGTCAGCATCCCCCCCTCCGCCGTCGTGAGGTTCTTCGTGGCGTAGAACGAAAAGCAGGTCAGGGTGCGGGGGACGGCGGCATCCGCCGCCCAGGAGCCGACGGGGCGGGTTCGGTAGGCCGCCCCCAGCGCGTGCGCGCCGTCCTCGATGACGTCGAGGTGGAAGTCGCGCGCCAGGCCCAGGATCGCATCCATCTCGTAGGGATGGCCGTGCAGGTGGATGGGCAGAATCGCCTTGATCGGGCCATCCTGGCCCTGCGTGCGGGCATCGCGCCCCGCCCGCGCCAGCGCGGCCTCGACCTGATGGGGCGCGATGTTCAGGGTATCCGGTTCCACATCGACGAGCAGGGGGCGCGCGCCCACGTGCTCGATGACGTTCACGCTCGCGCAGAACGTCATCGGCGACGTGATGACCCGATGGCCGGGGCCGACCCCCAGGGTCACCAGCGCCAGGTGGAGGGCGGCGGTGCACGAATTCACGGCCAGGGCCGCCGGCGCGCCCACGAAGCGGGAGAAGTCTTCCTCGAATTGCTTCACCTTCGGGCCGGTGGTGATCCAGGCCGAGCCGAGCGTCGCGGCGACCTCGGCGATCTCTTCCTCACCGACGGCGTGGGCGCAGAACGGCAGCTCGGTGCTCCGAACCCTCCGTTGCAGGACTTCGCGCATCCCTATCCCCCCTCTCCACGGCCGGCGGCCTCGTAGACCGCCGCCAGCATCCCCAGGGCGATCCACAGCGATCGATAATGCTCGCCGTTCGAGACGAGGCTCTGGCCCAGAACGGCCAGGATGATGGCCAGGGCCGGCTTGGCAACCGCGGCGGCGGGCCCTCGGCCGAGCACCACCGCATCCCGAATCGCGAGACCGAACAACCAGGCAAATGCGGCGAGCCCGACCACCCCAAGCTCTGCCGCGATGGAGAGATAGGTATCGTGCACGGGCTGGCGCCTCCAGCCGTGGACCGTCTCGGCGTACCCGGGGAACTGGCCGTCGCCGATCCCGAGCACCGGCGAGGTGGAGAACGCCTCGATCGCCATGGCCCGCAAATACTCCCGGTCCTCGATGTTCGGTCCCTGGCCCGACACGATCGTGGCCACGCGCCCCGCGATGAATGGGTTGGCGTGCCAATAGGCGACGGCGCCCCCGCCGGTCAGCCCGAGCGCCACAAGCGCCGGGATGAGGCGCCTCCACGACCCGGACGCCGGACGGCGCCACCTGAGGAGCACCGGAAACGCGAGCGCCGCGCCCAGGATGGCCCCGCGCGACCCGGTGGCGAGGATCCCCACCAGGAGGAGCGGCGTGGTGAGCCAGAGCGGGACCCGGAGCCCGGGCGGGTTCCCATCACGCTCGTCCAGCCGGGCGAGCATGACGGACAGAAACACGTTGAACGCGAGGTAGTCGGCGTACAGGTTCTCGTTGGGAAACGGACCCCCCGGCCGGACGCCCCAGGCCATCAGGCTCTCCCGGATCGTGATGATCGAAAAGAGGCTCGCGGCCAGGATCGACACGGGAGCAAACACCCTGAGGCCCGCGCTCGGGGCGCGGCGGAGCAGGACGTAGACGGCGAGCATCCATGCGGCGCTGCCGCCGACCCTCACGATCTCCAGGACGCCGGCGAGCGGAGTGAAATACGCGGGCGCCTTCTCCGGCGCCGCCAGAGGCACCAGCAGGGACGCGAGTCCGGCGAGCATGAGCCCCACCGTCGGCGGGAGGTATCGGGGAAAGGCGATCCGGTCCCAGAGGCAGCTCACGAAGAAGCCGAGGAAGACGATCGCCACGACGATATCCCCGAGGCTCGCATCGATGACCGTCCCGGCGGTCCCCGTGTCGTAGTGGAACGGGTAGGCGATCGCGAGCGCGACCAGCAAGGTCTCCCGCAGTCCCCACGGCCGCCGCGCCGCCGGCGCCACCGGGAGCTCGCGCGCGTGAAGCACCGCCTGGGCGGCGTTCATGATCCCCGCACCCGCGCCTGGACGGGACGGCGGCGGGCCCAGAGGTGCTCGATGCGCGCGGCGAGCGCGTCCGCATGCGCCTCGACGCCGTCCCCGTTGTTGTCCACCGTCGTCACGTCGACGCCCTGGGGTTCGGTCGACAGCCCCTCGACGAACCGTCGGAGCTCCTGCCAGATCTGGACGGCTCTGACGAAGGCGTGAGGGTCGTCTGCCGCTACGCGCTCGAGACGGGACCCCCCAAATGGACGGCCGGCCAGACGCGCCGCGGCGGTCGCCGGGCGGACATCGACGATCACGACCAGGTCCGGGCGCGGAAACAGCGGATACAGATCGTGGAGCAGCGCCGCGAGGGCGCCGTTCCTGCCGGAGTACCCGATAGACCAGAGGGCCTGAAAGACGCCTTCGTCGAGCAGGACCACGTGTTCCCCCGGGCCGTTGTCCTCCATGACGCTGGAGACGAAGAGCCAGTTGTGCATGGCTTTCGCAGCGTCAACCAACGAGCGCTGTCCGGATGCCAGAACCGCCAGCCCCGACCGGTAGGCGCTGTGCGGCCTGGACAGGGTCCCCCTCAGGCCCCGCGCCATCTTCCGCGCGCGGACCCGCCAGGAGGTGTCGGGATACAACGACCCGACGTTTTTCACGGCAAGGCCGCGCCGGGCCAGGCGGCCGGCGACCGCTCGGGCCAGCGTGGTCTTCCCCGCGCCGGGGAGGCCGACGAATTCGACGAGCAGATGCCCCCGGGTCATGCCGGCTCCCGCAGGATCCACCGCAGGCAGCCGGTCAGGCCGGCGTATCGGGCGGCGTGCGGGCGCAACAACCGGAGCAACCAGGTCCCGTCGCGGCCGAGGAACAGGCGGGGCGCGTGGTGGAGCAGCAGCGGGAGGGTCGCCAGGGCCGTCGCGGTCGCCACCGACAGCGTCAGCAGCGGCGGGGCCTGCCACTGTCTGAAGAGGGCGGACACCACCTCGAGTTGCAGCGCGACGACGAGCGCCAGCGCCGCTCCGGGGAGGTGCGCGCGCCAAAACTGCGCCCACGACAGATTCGCCATGGTGAGGGTCAGGTGGGCCATGAGGAGAAAATTGACCACGATGGCGCCGCTCACGCCGACCGCGACACCGGCAAGCCCCCACCGGGTCCCCGCCCATGCGCCCGCGACCACGAGCAGCGCATAGATGGCCTGCCGGGACGCCCGCCGGTAGACGGCGCCGGCGGCGCGGACCGTCGCGTCGCTGATCTTGTAGCTCGTCCGGAACAGCATCGCGGCGGCGAAGATCTGGAGGGGGGCCGTGATCCCGGTCCACTTGGGACCCAGCAGCACCCGGACAATTTCCGGAGCGAGCACCAGGAGGCCGGCGCTCACGGGAAGCGACACCAGGGCGATCAGGGCAACGGCGCGGCCGTAGGCCAGGCCCAGCTGCTTGGGGTCGTCCTGAAACCGGGCCATGCCCGGAAACAGGACTCTGTCGAGCACGTCGCCGATGTACATCGCCGGCATGACCATCAGCTGAATGGCCCGCCCGTACAGGCCCAACGCTTCGGCGCCGAGCGAGCGCACCACGACAGCGCTGTCCCCCTGCCCGGCCGCGTAATTGGCGAGTTTGGCGAGCATCATGCCCCCGCCGAACCGCACCAGTTCCTGGAGGGCGCGCCGCTCCAGCAGGGGGATCATCGGATGCGGTTGGATGACGAGCAGGAACACGGCCCGCGCCACGATCTGCGCGCAATACGCGGCGACGAACGCCCAGAACCCAAAGCCGAAGAGCGCCAGCCCGATCCCGATCAGCCCGTATCCCAGCGCGTAGGTGACCGCGTCCAGGATGGCGAGCAGGCGGAAGCGCATCTTGCGCTGCAGGAGAAATTCCGCGACCGTAAAGGCGGCCTGCAGGGGGAAGCACAGCGACATCGTCCGGAGCACGGCCGCCAGCGGCTCCAATCGAAAGAACCGCGCCAGGAGGTCCGCGCTCCACCAGGTCAGCCCGAGCAAGGCCACGCCGCCCAGGAGCGACAGGGTAAAGGCCACGCGGATGTGGGTCATGCGAAGGTCCGGGATCTGCACCATCGCCGGCGCGACGGCGAACTGGGAGATGGTGACGGCCACGCCCACCACGACCAGCGCGGCGTTGACGATGCCAAAATCCCGCACGGTGAGCAGTCGGGCGAGGACGATCAGCACGAGCAGTTGTCCCATGCCGCGCGCTCCGGTTCCCATGAGGGTCCAGAGCAACCCGGACAGCATCGTGTGGGCCATGCCTCCGGCCCCGCGCGGTTCGTCCGACGCCGCCCCCGGGTCCGCCGCGCCCGGGCGGACAGACCCCGGTGCGGGCCGGAGGGTCGCGCTCAGCTCAGCCGGCACGGCCGGCGTCGTGCGGAACCCCGGCGATGACGAGGCCCAAGAGGCGCCCCCCCACGGCCTCGAGCTGCCGTTTCGCTCTCTGGGCCGCTTCCTGCGGAGTGACTCCGACCTGCACCACCAGCAGCACGCCTTCGACCAGCGGCGCCAGCACAGCGGTGTCGGCTACCGCGAGCACCGGCGGCGCCGCGACGACGATCACATCGACATCTTCGCGGTCCCGCTGAAGCCATGCCCGCATCTTCGGGCTGCTGATCAGGTCCCCCGCATTCCGCACCGGGGCGCCGGCGGCGAGGAAGGTCAGATGCTGAATCGTCGTTGCGCACAGCAGGTCGGCTTCGGCGATCTCCGCGCTCAACCACTGGGCGATCCCCACCCACATCTCGCCCGGCGCGCGTGACACCGCTCGAGCACGCGTCAGGGACTGCGTCCGCAGATTGCCGTCGACGAGCCAGGCGCGCAGCCCAGCCTCGGCGAACGCGATCGCCAGTTGGTTGGCGACAAAATCCGCCATCCCGTCACCCCCGGGGCTGGCCACCAAGATCGTCCGCGGGAGCCTCGGACGGAGATAGAGCAGGTTGGCGCGAAGATACCGAAACGACTCCGCGACCGCCGGCGGCGCCTCGTGGGCCGCGCGGACCGACCACATGCGGCCCTCGCCCTCCGCCGGCGGGATCGAGGCCAAGACCGGCGCCCCCAGCGCCCGCTCGGCGTGATCGGCGCCCTTGATGGGATCGTCGATCTGTTCTTTGATCAGCGAGCCTCCGACACCCAGGAGCAGGCCGAGGCACGCCCCCAGAGCCACGCCCAACCATCGCGGCGATACCGGCCGGATCGGCGGTTGAGCGCTGTCGACAATGCGGACCACGCTGCCGATCGATGCCTCCGCGACGAGCGCCTGCTGCAGCTTTGCCGTGAGCAGCTGGTGGGTGTCGTTGGCTTCTTTTTCGCTGCGGATCAGCCGGACCTCGGTGAGCTCGAGGGCGGGGAGGCCCTGCAGTTCACCTTCGTACCGGCTGATCTCGATGGTGAGCGCCTGGTCGCGCGCATCCAATGCGGAGCCGGCCACCTCATCCTGCCGCACCTGCTGGATCAGTTGCTGGTAGACCGGGTCCACGCCGTACCGGTCGATCTGCGGACCGTGCCCCAGCTCAACATCCAACCGGCGTTTCGTCTCCGAGATCCTTGCCTCGACGTTGACGACCGCCGGGTACTTGCGCGTAAACTGGCCGTGCAGGCCGGACAACTCGATTTCCTCACTGGCGAGCTGCGTCTCGAGCGAGCTGATGAGCGG
The DNA here is from genome assembly GCA_035488355.1 of bacterium. Classification (GTDB taxonomy): domain Bacteria; phylum Sysuimicrobiota; class Sysuimicrobiia; order Sysuimicrobiales; family Segetimicrobiaceae; genus Segetimicrobium. The sequence goes on from DATHLI010000131.1 coordinate 21,914, forward strand.
ACTGGGCGTCCATTGGAAGGGTGAGATCTGGGCTTGGACGGCGAGGCGGCTGCGGGCCGCGTCCACACGACCCTTGACCTCCCGCGCCTGCACGCGAACGTCCACCCTCTGCGCCTCGAGCTGGGCGAGGCGATTGAGGCTCGCGACCGTCCGCTCGCTCAACGGCACGTTCCCGTACCGGGTTTTGAAGGCGACGAGGGCATCTTCGGCCGCGCGCAGCCTCGGGTCGACGATGACGAGCTGCTCCTCGATGGAGCGGCGCATCTCTTTTGCCCACGCGCGGCGGTCCTGCAGGTCCATCTCCACGAGACTGGCGGTGACCGCATTCGCGCCCGCGGCGGCCAGGCCGGGGGCGCGGTCTTCGACCGACACGCTGACGAGCTCGGTATTCCACAGGGTCCGCACGCGCAGACGGCCGAGGAGGGCTTTGGCCCTGCGGGCGCCGATCACGGGGGCCAGCCGCGCAATGGCGTCGTCGCGCACGGTCTGGCTCTTCGTGAGGGCGACGAGCGTGGGGACGTCTGGGGACCCCATCCCCTGCAGCCCGCTTACGTTGGTGGCCACCCCCGGCTGGTCGAGGACCACCACCGGGGGGTTTTTGGCCGCGGTAATCGTTGCGGACGCCCGGTACACCGGGCGCACAAACACTGAGCCGAGGATCCCCACCCCGAGCGCGATGCCGACGGCGCGAACAATGAACCGCCGCCGCCGGCGAAGAGCGTCGAGCACATCGCGAAGCCGCGTTTCGTAAGGACGGTTCACGGCCGATCACCCCCCATCCTGATCCACGCAGGCAAGCCCCGAATCACTTGAAGATGTAGGCGACCCCGGCCAGCACACTGGCGATCATCTGGAATCCCCCCATCCCCGTCATCGGGAGCACCAGGACGTCCCCGGGCTGGACGGGGATGTCTCGGCTCGGATCGCGCGTGATCGCTCCCAGATCGGCGGTGATGAGCGTGTGTCCGTTCGGAAGAGCGGTCACCCGCGCGGGACCGGCGCTGACCTCCTGCGGGGTGTTGTCGCTGCGCCGCACGACAAAGGCGGACGCGGCGGTGCCCGGCCCCCGTTGCTCCGGGCCCCCGGCCATCGCGATGGCCTGGAGCAGCGTGACGTGGCCCTTCACCGGAAAGACCCCGGGATTCCTGACGTCCCCGATGACGTAGATCTTGTTGTCGACCTCCTCAGGGATGAAGAGCACATCCCCCGGGCTCAAGGGGATGTTGCGGTCCATCTCCTGACGCAGCAGCAGCCCATCTAGAAGGAGCGGTTCGGCCTTTCCGGATGCCCGCGCCAGCGAGGCCTGCATGACCGATGCGCGTTCCGTCAGCCCTCCCGCCAGCATCAGGGCGTCCAGCACGCGCATCTCGCCCTTCAGACGATACCGCCCCGGGCGGGCGACCTCGCCTTGGACCGTGACAAAGCCGGTCAGGTCCTCAGGGACCACCAGCGTTTCTCCGCCGGCGAGCGGCGCGTTCACCTCCGGCGCGCCCGCCATGGCCTGGGTCAGGTCGACGCGGAGGGCCGGCAGCCCAGGACGCAGGAGTTGCGCATCGCCGAGCGCTGCCGCTTCGGTGGGCCCGCCTCCGGCCGCGACGAGATCGAGGAGGCGCGTTCCCAGCGGGAGATCATAGGAGCCGGGGTGCGCGATCTGTCCGAGAACCGCGACACGCAGCTTTCGGTACTCTTTGATGGTCACCGCCACGTGCGGGTCGATAATGAACTCCGCGTAGGCCTTGGCGATGAGCGCGGTCAGGCGCTCGACCGACACTCCGGCGATACGGATCATGCCGATGAGCGGAAGCGCGATCTCGCCGTCGGGGCCGACCACTCCCTGCCGGGTGAGATCGGGATAGCCCCACACAGAGATCTCGAGGAGATCTCCAGGGCCGAGCAGGTACCCGGCCGGAGGCTGGCCCATTGCGACGCCGTTCAGCGAACCGATCAGCAGACTGGCGATTAAGAACCCGGTCGCGGCATACCGATGGCTTCGTCTCAGCCCGTCGCGCATCATCGCCCTCCCAGTATTCAGGAAAAGGCTTTAAGGTAGAAACCTTCAGGACAAGGATGGAGTTTATGTGTACCACGCGCGCCACGCCCCGGAAAAGCGTTCCAGTGGTTCTAATTGCGACGCCTTCCAGGCAAGGTTGGCGTCCGAAGGGTGTGAGCGGCGTACCTGCGAGAGGACAGCCTGGATTAACCCTACCGGCTAGGCGAGGCGATCCACCCGGACACCCGCCCCCAGGCGTCTGGGCAGGAGGTCACAAAGATGAGAGGGCTGAGCGGCGGTAAGGGCCGGGGCTCGGGGACCGCCGTGAGATGCTATCAGTCTGCCTGAGGCGGGGTGTTGGACGGATCCTTCTCTTTCAGAATGATCCGCATGACCGCGCGAATCTTGGGATCATCGCTGTTCTGAATTTCTTGCTCCTCCTCGTCCAGGCCGAGGAGCGTCTGATAGATGGTGAACGCCTCGGAAGAGACGAGCTTCTGGAGATGGTTTTCGAGGCTGAGCTTCCGCAAGAAGACCTCCTGCAGCCGGATCTTCCTGAACAGCCACACACAGCGCCGGTCGATTTCTTGAAGTGCACTCGCCATCCCGAAGCTGAGGTCTTGCCGATCCCCGATTTCTCCCAGCCGCCGGAAGCATGCCGTGAGGTCTCGCGAAAGGAAGGTGAGCTCGGCGACGACCGCCTCGAGCGGGATCGCATCGCGCCCGCCCTCCTTGACCAGGTAGAGAAACCGGCCCTCGAGGATATTCAGAATCGTCGAGAGTTCCTGCTGGATGTGCCGCAGGACGTCCTCGGAGTCATCGGCGACCGGCACGCGCGGCCCTGACGACTTCGCTGACATTGGGTCGGCGCCTCCACTGGTGTGCGCGTCTGCACAGATCCCAGGTGTCCAGCGGACGATGCGTCAGGGTGTCCTAACGCCTGCGGTTACGTTTCACGCGTCGGCCCATCGATCCCTACGCCCCTGCGCATCATTTAACATATATTTATCCAATGTTCACGTATGCTACGCACCCGGCGCGCGAGACATCCCTGACGATGCCAATCGCAGCATCCTCCAGGTCTGGCCCGGTGTCCGAGCGGTGCGTGCCGGGACTTACCCAGCCGGGCAGGCGCGCCTATCTATCCGGACACCCTCACGCGGCGGCGCACGCCCGGCCCGGTCAGCTTCCCAGATCGATCGTGGAGGCCCAGGACCGGTTCTCCTCATACCAGCGGACCGCGTTCCGCAGCCCGTCCTCCAGAGAGGTCTGGGGTGCCCACCCCAGAAGGCGGCGTGCCTTTGTCACGTCGGCCCAGGTGGCCGGGACATCGGCGGGGTGACGGGGGAGGCGTTCCAGAAGGGCCGGACGTTGCAGAATCTTCTCGAGCACGGCGATGACCTGGCGGACGGCCACGGGCCGGTCGCTCCCCAAGTTGATGACCTCGTACCCCGTCGGCCGCACTGCCAAAACGGTCCCGCGGGCGATATCGTCGACGTAGGTGAAGTCACGCTCCTGGGAGCCATCCCCATAGAGTGGAAGGGGACCCCCTTCCGCTATGCGCTGGATGAAGCGGAAGTAGCTCATGTCGGGCCTTCCGGCCGGACCGTAGACGGTGAAATACCGCAGGACGGTGACATCGAGCTCATAAAGCCGGTGATAGGTGAAGCACAGTGTCTCGGCCGCCTTCTTGGACGCGGCGTACGGTGAGAGAGGGCGGTCTGTCGGCTGATCCTCTTGGAAGGGTCGAGCGGCGTCGCCGTAGAGGGCGGATGTCGACGCCTGGACAAATTTCCGCACTTCGAACGTCCGGCAAAGTTCCAAGAGGTTCAGCGCACCGATGACGTTCGTGTCATAGTAGGCCCAGGGATCTAGCAGGCTCTGCCGGACCCCCGCGCGCGCCGCGAGGTTAATCACGCCATCGACTGGGCTGGTCCGGAAGTGTTCCTCGAGAGCCCTCCGGTTGAGGATATCGCACTGGTGGAAGGTGAAATTTGGCTCCGCGTGGAGTTGGCCGAGGCGCCACTCTTTGAGCCGTCTATCATAACTGGCATTCAGGTTGTCAATCCCCGTAACACGATGGCCGGCCCGGACCAGCAACTCAACGACTTTCGACCCAATGAAGCCGGCGCAGCCCGTTACGAGGACGTTCACGAGGCCCCGGTCCTGCCGTATAGCGATCTGAACCTTCGCATCGCTCCACTATTATTATCCGGGCACGGCTCTATACTGCCCTAGTATCAAAAGAAGGATTTCGGAAGTATCTTTTGCGCGAGCCACGGGGCCCTCTCCCTCGCCCTCGTTCGAAGGATTCCCATTTTTCCTCCCTTTTGCGGAGCACCCTCTTAGGGTTAACCCCCTATACTTGGCTTATGTGCGCTGGCTGGCCGGGAGGCCGACTGGTTCTGAGTCTACGTGCGCGGGCAGGTCCCGGCGCCACCGAAGGTGTCTTTGATGGCTGACTTTTGGGCGGGGCAGCGCCTCCTGGTGATGACTCCTCACGCCGATGACGAGGCGTACGGGTGCGCCGGAACGATCGCCAAGGTGAAGGCCGGCGGCGGAGAGGTCTTCGTCATGGTCGGCTCCGTGGGAGACCTGCGGCATTACGGGTCCGGAATGGTACCCGGAGAGACCCGGGCGGCCGAACTGAAGGCCGCGATGGAGTACCTGCAGGTTGATGGGTACGAGATACTGTTCACCGATGCCGAGTCTCACCTCCGCTTGGACACCGTCCCGCGGCGCGACCTCGTGGCCCTGCTGGAGCGGGACGCCAAGTACTCCATCGACAAGGTCCGCCCGACGGTGCTCATCCTCCCCGCGCCTTCGTACAACCAGGACCACGGGGCGATCTACGACGCGGGGTTTACAGCGTGCCGCCCGCATCGTCGAGAGGACAAGCACTTCATTGATCTCGTGCTGACCTGCGATTCGGTTCAACTGGGCTGGGGGCAGGCCGCGTTCCACCCCGATGTGTACGTCGATATCTCAGAATACCTCGGAGCCAAGTTGGACGCCCTGGCGTTTCACAAATCGCAACTGAGACCGGCCCCCGATCCGGGGAGCCTCCAGAACGTCGAGCGTCTCGCCCGCCTGCGGGGGGCCGATATCGGCGTTGACGCCGCCGAGGCGTATGAATGTCTTCGTATAGCGCTGTAATTCCTCTCGCGTTCCTGAGCGCGCTTGCCCTGTCGCTCGTCCTGACGCCGCTCTGTGAGCGCCTGGCCCGCCGCTGGGGTGTTCTGGATCTCCCCTCCTCTCGCAAGGTGCATACGCAGCCGACCCCGAGACTGGGCGGTATCGCAGTCTTTCTGGCCTTCGCCGTCACGGCGCTGCTGTTTCTCCGGCCCGTCATCCGCGACCAGATGACGTTGCTTCTGGCAGGCGCGGTCGCCTTCTTCCTGATCGGCCTCGTCGACGATCTTCGGAATGCCGGCCCGTGGAAGCTGGCCGTCGAGGGAGGGGTCGTGGCGTCCATCGTGTTGCTGGGAGGGTTCAGGGTGAACCTTCCGTGGCCCCATCTGGGCGAGATCCTGGCCATTCTCTGGATCGTGGGCGTGGCCAACGCCATGAATTGCATCGACTGCACCGACGGGGTGGCCGGCGGCACCGCAACGATTGGCGCGCTCGCCCTCGTCCCCATCGCGCTCGTTGCGGGTCGCTTGGGGGTGGCCGTGGGTGCCGCCTCCGTGGCGGGGGCGGCCCTGGGCTTCCTGCGATACAATTACCCCCCGGCCCGAATCTTTCTGGGAGACGCCGGGAGTCTGATGGTTGGGTTCCTCTTGGCCGCGCTGAGCGCGACGCTGGCCGCTCCTGGAGCCTCGCTGGCAAGATCCGTCGCGCCGGTGCTGATCCTCGGACTTCCGGTCTGTGATTTCTTGTTCGTGCATTGGAAGCGGTATCAAAATGGCGTCAGGAACCCGATTGAGCTCTTGAGGTACACTGGGAAAGATCATCTTCCCCATCGGCTGCAGCAAGCAGGCCTCTCCTTTCGTCAGATCGCGTGGTGGGTCTACAGCGGAGCTGCCCTGCTCGGGCTGAGCGCGGTTGTGCTCGTGCTGTGGGGGCCGCTGACCGCGGCGATCGTGGCGGCACCGCTCGTGGCCGCCGCGCTTGGGGGATGGGGGGCGGGGGCAGCCTCCCAGGGGCGAGGCGATTATCTCATGGCGATCGCCGGCTGGACGCCCGGCGGATCTGTCCCCAGCGGGTCTTCCGAAGATGCCGCCGGAGTCACGGGGCCTTAAGTGGATTTGACTCCCCATCTGGTGACCGGCGCGGCTCTTGGCGCCCGCGTGAAGGTGCCGATGGCGGCGCTGGTGGTGGCGTTCGCGAGCCATTTCGTGTTGGATACGATTCCCCATTACGATTTCGCCTGGATCGGCAGCCACGGCCTCTTCGAGGCGATTGATATCGGGCTCGGGGTTCTGCTGACGGGACTCATCATCTGGAAGGTTCGGCATTGGTGGCCGCTTGCGGGCGCGCTGGCCGCGATTCTGTCGGACGCGCCCGGAGTGAAGGCACGGTGGGATACGATCTTCCCCCATTACTCATGGGCGCCGCCGGGGGGACTCGCCATGGAAATCGTCGTGGTAGGCGCCGCGCTGTTCTGGGGCCTGGGGGCGCCAATCCGGACGAAGTGAACCATCGGTTGAGTCGGGAGGGACCGGAAGTGCTGCCATCTGTGCAGGGCGACAACGAGAGCGGTCTTCGGAGTCTCGCCCATCTTTCCACTGCGACGAATTCGGCCGAGAGACGGCTCCTCCACTTGATCAAGGAGCGGGCGGGCGAGGCGGTTTCCCTCGAAGATTTCATCGGCGAGCTCTCCAGGCTGAGAGGGGACCTGGGACGGTGTTATCGCGAGATCACGGAGACGAACGGGCGGCGGGATCTGAGCTTCAGCATCATCGCGGCGCTCGACGGGCTCGACCAGTGGTGCCTGTGGCTGTACCGGAAGACCCACCTGGAGCAGGCCTTTTTCGAGAAGCTGCACCTCGAGCAGAGACTTCGGACTTTGATCTCCACTGATGCGTACGAGGTCTACCAGGAGCTGCTGACTGTGGAAGAGCGGGAACGGGAATTCCTGGGCAAAGAGGCATCGGACATCAAGCGGCTGATGCTGACGGAAAACGGTTCGCCATCGACCGGCTTGGAAGATTGAGGCCCGTCCGGTGTCCGGGCACACCCGCATGTCGCGCCGCGGCGCGTGAGGCGCCCGTGAGCGCACTCATCTGCTAACGGCTGGGTAGGCAGCAGCGGCGCGCCCTTCCTTGACGCGCCGCTGTATGGTTTTAGGACCGCGATGCGGGGGGCCGCCTCTCCGCCCTCGCGGCAAGGGATGGACGCAGGCCCGGCGAAACGTGTCTCTATTGTGAAAGGCTTACGAAGCTTGTCTCCGCCGCTGATCGTGTTTTTGGGCGTGATGTTCATCGTCGCTGCCGTCATCGGCTACGTGCTCGGGCCGGTTCGCCGCCAGGCGGTCACGGTGCCGGCGCCTGGAGTCGCCCCTCCACCGGAGATCGTGGAGCCCGCGCCTCCCACACCGCCCTCCGACCAGAGCGCGCCGCCGTCAGGGGCTCAGGCGGCGCCAGGGGCCCCCGGTTCATCCTCCACCTCCTCGGCAGGCCCCCCCTCGTCAGGCTCGCCTCCTCCAGAGACCCCCGGTTCGTTCCCGCCACCCGGGGGGGGATCGTCCGTTTCCCCCGCACCGCCTCCACCTGCCGCACCACCGTCCGCTCCCGGTTCGTCTCCCCCAGGTCAGGCCGGCGGCGGGGCAGGGCAGGTGGTTCCTCCCGCGCTAGCAGAAGGGCCGGCGCGCCCCCCAACCGCAAAGCCGGCCCCGGCGTTTCGCGTCCAGGCCGGCGCGTTCAATGTCCGTCGGAACGCCCAGGCGCTGTTCGAGCAGCTGCGCTCCCACGGCTACACCGCGGTGATCATCGAGTCCGGTGGTCCGCCGCGGTATCGGGTGTGGGTCGGGGGCGAGCTTGACCGGTCCGCGGCAGAGCGCCTCACCGCCGCCCTGCGGGCCGAGGGCTTCGATGCGGCGTTGATCGCCCGATAGGCCCGCGAATCATAAACGAACTCGCAGGATGCGCGCTTAGAATCCTCTCCTTGAACGATAGCCCCGGAATGCGGCCCCTCGTTATACTTTCTGGTAATTGGTTCCATACCGGGGGCCACCTTGAGACAGTTCATGGTCCGTCTGGGCGTCGCGTGCATTCTGGTCGGCGCAGGCCTTGCAGTTCCCCGTCCAGCGCCGGCAGCGGCGGTGCCCAACCCGCTCGATTGCGCAGTGGTGAAGCAGAGCAACCCTGTGATCTACACGATCGACGAGACGACCTCACAGCAACTGACGGCGCCGGAGAACAGTGTGTGTCTCGTCGAAAACCAAGACCTGGCAAATATACCGGGCGGGCCTCTCGTTACTCCACCCACCGTCTTCTTTGATATCTACGAGCCCGGCCATACCCCCGGTAATCCCAGCGATCTGACGCCCGTGAGCGATTACGCCAGCGTGGCCTTTGTGCCAAACGCGAACTGCACGGTTCTGCTGTGCACGACGGTAACGTTGGGGTCAGACCTCGGCGAGCCTGCGCCGACGGAGGTTGGGCTGGCGGCACGCTGCGGCCTACCCGGCTTTACCACAAATTGCTTTAACCTCTTTGAAGACGCGAATGGAGTCGGGATCAATCCAAATGGCGTGTTGACGGATTTTGGCCTGCTTCCTTGCACCACGACAGGCAGCTGCCTGCTCATCCAGAGCGACGGACAGGCGGCGGTGCCTGAACCGTCCAGCGCGCTGCTGCTGGGTACTGTGCTGCCGGGGTTCTTGCGGATCAGGCGATTCTCGCGGCGCGCGCTGTAATTCAGGCGTGAGAGCCGGCGCCCACTAAACGAGACCAGTAAAGGCCAGCGGCGCGTCGCCACGTGGCGCGCCGCTCGTCATTTGAGAAGGCGCAATACTCCTATCGAACGATAGACCGCGAAGGCAGGGCTCGATTATAATTCCGTTAAACTTTACTGGAGTTGAGCCGTCAAAGGGGGGAGGACCATGAAACACCTGTTCGTCTGCTTGGCTACGGCTTGTATTCTGGTCGGCGCAGGACTTGTGGTTCCCGGCCCCGCGCACGCGGGTCCATTCGATTGCCAGACCTTGCAGCAGCGCGATGCGAGCGCGGGCCAGCCTCTCATCTATGGAATCGACGAGGTGAATGGTCTCTTGGTGACCTCGGAGGGCAATGCGTGCATTATCCCAACTGGGCTTTTTGTGCTGCCAAATAATTCCTCCGCCGTTGATGTATACGAGCCAGGGAATACACCTGGCAATGGCATTCTATTCCCCGTGAGCGACTATGCTGATATTGGCGTTACATCAACGGGTTGTGATGTCGGTGTTCAATCGTGTGCAGAGATCTCGTTGAGATCTGATCCAGGCGGAGCTGGGACTGGCGCGGAGGGTGGGCTGCTGGCGCGTTGTGGCGTGACGGTTCCTACCGGGTGCGATAACTTCTTCGAAGATCCAAATACTGGGATCGCACAAGATCCAGCTAACAATGGGCAGGTGGGAAGTAGCTTTGGCTCCCTTCCTTGCGATGAGTACACTGATCCAGGCCAAGCGACCTGCCTTGTTATCCAGAGCGATACGGCATCGGGAGAAGCAGCGGTGCCTGAACCATCCAGCGCACTGCTCCTGGGGGCTGTGCTGCCGGGGTTGTTCGGGTTCAGGCGGCTGTCGCGCCGCGATCGGTGAGTCAGTACTGAACGCTCGAGTCCCTTAACGCACGCACGCTCGGCACCGGCGGCGCGCCGAAACGTGGCGCGCCGCCCCTGTTTGAGAGGCACCCCGAGCCTTCCGGCGCAATCTCCTGGAATCTTCCTCCCAATCTTCCCCATGCTCCCCAGCCTGGGCGCCGGCGAGCGGACCACCCTACGAGCGCTAGTGGAATTGCCCCGGAGGGGTCGTCTCGCGCTCGAAATGGGGCATGTATTGTACTCGGGGAGGCGATACCGGAATGTTCCATCTAGTGCCCTTCCTTTCCACCGGTCGCAGAGGCAGCGTCACCGCCGAGGAGTGGATCAGCCTCGTGCGGGTCCTGCTCCTGCTGTCGTTGATCCCGGCGCTGTGGTTCGGGGTCATCCCCGTGACGCGTCCGGAAGTGGCCCCCATCGTGGTCCTGTTCGGCGCGTATGTGATCTTCCTGGCGCTCGGCTCCCACCGGCTGGCGCTGCTCCACAAGACCGATCTCGTCATCACGCTGGACCTCCTCGTCACCACGCTCGTCGTGCTCATCTCCGGCGGCGTGCACAGTCCGTTCGTGTACGGGTACTACCTGACGATTCTCGAGGCGGCGGTGCGGATGAACCTGCGCCAGGCGCTGGCCGCGTCGCTGGCGATGGCCGGGATGATCACGCTGCTCTGGCTGCACGCGGGCAGTCCGGCCGCCCTCGAGACGACCGGGTTCCGCCTCGGGGTCTTCGTCGCCAGCGGCTTTTTCATGGCCATGTTGTGCGGGTTGCTGGTGCAGGAGTACCGCGCCGCCCACGAGCGCGTGGATGAGCTCGAGTTTGACAGCGGTCTCGCGTCCCGGCTCTCGGGCGAGCTCCGCGGGGAAGGATTGGCGGAGATTCTCCTGGGGGCGTTCCTCGAGATGACCCAGTTCTCCAAGGGTGCGGCCTACATGTGCGATGAGGGGAGCCGTCCGCAGCTGATGGCCGCCCGCGGGTTTGAATGGGAAAATGGAGACCTGAGCCCGGCGCATCTCCCGCTCCCGGCGCTGCCGGCCGGGGCCTCCGGCGGCGAGGTGATCACCCATACCGCTCCCGCGACCGCGTCGGGCGAGGTCATGGCCTGTGTGCCGCTGATCCACGCCGGGCACCTGCGGATGTGGTTGTGCGGGCTGGGGCAGCCGCCGCTCGCCTTCCCGGACCGCGTCCGCCGCCGCATCCGCCGGCTGGCCACCCACGGCGCGTCCGCGGTGGAGGCGGCCCGCCTCCACGAGAAGGTCAAGGACTTGGCCGCCAAGGATTCGCTGACCGGGCTGCCCAACCGCCGGACCTTCTTCGAGCGCATGGCCTCCGAGCTGGCCCGCAGCCACCGCCTCGGACGTCCCCTCAGCGTCGCCCTCGTGGATCTCAACGGATTCAAGGCCATCAACGACACCTACGGCCACAGCACCGGGGACACGGCGCTGATCCGGGCGGCGCAGCTGCTGGCCCAGGGCATGCGCGCTTCCGATGTGGTGGCGCGTTTCGGCGGGGACGAGTTCGTGCTGCTGTTCCCGGAGACCACCACGGCGGGTGCCCAGCGGGTGCTGCGCCGGATGGGCACCATGAAGGCGGCCGTCTCTGAAGAGGTCAGCGCCGAGCTGCGGCTCACGATCGCCTGGGGGGTCGCCACCTGGCCCACGGACGGTCCCTCGCCCGAGCAGTTGCTGCGGACGGCGGACCGGCGACTCTACGAGATGAAGAAGCGACGGCAGAACGGCAAGCGCGTTCGCGCGACCCGCGTGGCCAAGCGTCAGATCGCCTGACCTGCCTCCTCGGGAGCCCCACGCGTTCTTGTCATCGCACCCAATCTCCTGATGTTCTTGTGGTGACGGCCGCCTCGCCGAGCAGCGTCCGCAGCGGCACGACACTGTAGCCGCGGGCGCGCAGCCCGGCGATCATCCCGGGAAGCGCGGCCCAGGTCGCGCGCGGGGTGGTGGGATGCCCGCCGCGGTCGTGCAAATCCACGATCGCCCCGGGATGGGCCCACCGGATGACGCGCGCGGCCATCTCACCCGCGCTCACCCCCTTGAGCCACCCCTCGGGCCGGACAGACCAGAGGATACGCTCTTCCCCCAGCTGCCCCGCCCGGACGTACGCCGTCCAGTTGAACATCCCCCACGGCGGCCGGAAGTAGCGGGGATGGATCCCGGTGGCCTCGGCCACCGCCGCGGCCCCCCGTTCGACTTCTTCGGCCGCCGCCGGCGGGGCCAGGGTCCAGAGGTGGCGGTGCCTGTAGGTGTGGTTGCCGAGATCGTGCCCGGCCCGCGCCACCGCCCGCGCCACCTCGGGGAAGGCGTCGACCTGGCGGCCGACCATGAAGAACGTCGCCTGGATGCCGGCGGCGGCGAGCGTGTCGAGAATCAGCGGCGTGTACGTGGGGTCCGGGCCGTCGTCGAACGTCAGGGCGATCATCGGACGGGCCGGCCCGCGCTTGATGACCCCCACGCGGATCGCGCCCGCCATCATCTGCGTCCCGAGCGTGTACGCCGCGGCCCCTCCGAGCACGCCGGCGGCCGCGGTGAGTCCGGTCCGCACGCCGGCCCGCAGACCCTCCATTATCCCTCCACGACGTCCGTGCGCCACCGGGTCGCCGCTCCGGAGGCAAACAGCAGCAGCCCGCCGCTCAGGAAGAACGGCGCGCTCGGGTTCGCAATCTGCCAGAGGAGCCCGCCCACCAGCGGACCGATCACCCCGCCCATGCCCTCGACGGTCATCAGAATCCCCAGGCCGGCGCCGCGCACGTCCTCGGGCAGGAGGCGCAGCAGGATGCTGTTCCAGGCCGGGAGGACGAACGCGTAGCCGATGCCGATCCCCAGGAAGTCGAGCGCGAGCAGCCAGAGGGGGCGGCAGAAGGGGACCGCGATCAACAAGAGCGCGACGGTCGCCAGGCCGAGCCCATACGTCAGGCGGCGCCCCAGCCGGTCCCCGATCCGTCCCGCGGGGGCCAGCAGGAGCAGCCCGGTGCCCATCACCAGCACCATCAGCACGAGCAGCTCGCGTTCGTCGAGGCCGCGCACCGTCAGGAGGTAAGGGACGATGATCGGGATGAGCACGCCGGCCGCGATGATCTGGGGGATCAGGCTGGTGAACAGCTGCGCGAGCGAACTGCCGACCAGGCGCAGCAGCTCGCCGACGCGCGGGCTGGTGGCGGCCGTGCCGGCGGGATCCACGGCGAGGCGGAACGCGAGGACCGGGGCGGCGAGGAGCGGGATGATGAAGACCTTGAGCGACACGGGATGGTTCGTCCGGCTCAGCAGCGTGGCGGTCCCGATCCCCAGCCCCGCGCCGAGGAGCCACAGCGAGAACAGGTGGCCCAGCGCTTCGCCGACTTCGGGGCCCGCGCTGCGCGTCAGGCGGGTCAGCGCGGCGGGCCACAGGGGAGACGCGCCCGCGCCCATCGCCGCGAGGGCGAGGAACACCTGCCAGGTCTGGCGCGAGGCGACGAGCCCGGCGAACGCGGCCGCGTAGATCCAGAATCCCGCCAGCAGCATCCGCCGCGCCCCGATGCGGTCGACGAGCCACCCGGAGAGCAGCTTGACCGTCACCTCGGCGAAGAAGTACGCCGCGACGGCGGCGCCGATCGTGCCCATCGGCCAGCCGAGCCGTGTGGCCACCAGCGTCGGCAGGAGCACGAACAAGAGCGCCCCATGGACGAACTCGACGAGGCCGACCGAGATGGCGAGGAGCCCGATGTCGCTCTGCGATTTCAAGTCCGGGGGATGGAGGTGGCGAGCGTCCTCTGGAGGGCGGGCCTGGGGCTCGTCCCCGCAAGCTGGGCAAGCCGGGTGAGGTGGGCGACGACCTGCTGGGTAGCGTCGGGCCGCGCCAGTCTCGCCGCGGCCTGCTTCATCGCGGTGAGGCGCGCCGGGTCGGCCAGGAGCGTCTCGAGCATGCTGTGCAGCATCTCCGGGGTCTTCGGGGCGAGGGCGGCGCCGCGGTCGAGCAGATACTTCGTGTTGCCCTCTTCTTGCCCGGGGATGGGCCGGTAGATCAGCATCGGCAGCCGCAGCACCATCGCCTCGCTCACCGTCACCCCGCCGGCCTTCGTGATCAGCAGGTCGCTGGCTGCCATCAGCTCCTCGACGTTGTCCACGTACTCGAAGACCTGGAAGGGGTGGGGCGACCCGGCCATGCGCGCGCGCACCTGGTCCGCGAGCCGGCGGTCGTGCCCGCAGACGATGAGCGCTTGGAGCGGCCGCGGAAAGCGGGCGAGCACGCGGGCCACGTCCCCGACGCCGCCGAGCATGGCGTAGGCGCCGGCCATCACGAGGATCACCGGCCGGTCGGGGGCGAGATCGAGGCGCCGCGCGATGGCCGCGCGGTCCAGCGTCCGGAGGAACTTGCGCTCGATGGGGAGCCCCGTGACCGTGATCCGGTGCGCCGGGATGCCGCGGGCGAGCAGCCCGTCCCTGACCTCCGCGGCGGGCACGCAGTACTCGTCCACGCGCGGGTGGATCCACTGGCTGTGGGTGACGTAGTCGGTGATGATCGTGAGGCAGGGGACCTCGCTGCGCCCGGCGATGTTGAGGTCGGACATCGTGCCGGCCGGCGTGCAGTGGACGCAGCAGACGACGTCCGGCCGCTCCGTCTTGAGGTAGCGGTCCAGCCGCTCCAGCCCCATCCGGTTGATCGCCCGCTGCACGGGCGAGTCGGGCCGGATCTCCCCGGTGGCCTTGTAGAACATGCCGTACATGATCGGCGCCCGGCGGACGCTCTGGATGTACGAGAACTTGGTGATGGCGTCGAACACGGGGTGGACGAACCGGGCGAAGTAGTCGACGACCTCCGCGCGGCCCCCGGTCCCCGCCTCCCAGTCCGCGGCGATCGCTTCGCCGACCCGGCGGTGGCCACCGCCGTAGTTGCACGAGAGGATCGAGAGGCGCATCCCGCCTACCGGCGCTCCGCGCCCGTCTCTGCCCTGCGCGCGTCGCCCGTCAGCACGGACGGCGCCGGGTGGATGACCGAAATCCGGCGCGGCAGCAGCGAGAGGTCGTAGGTGTGGGCCGGGCCGAGCAGGCTGCCGTCCACCTGGGCCTCGCGCCGCTGGTCGAGCTGAATCCGCACCGACGAGCAGCGTTCGATGCTGAGCTCCGGAACCGGGAGGCGGCGCAGCAGGCGGGCGGTCTTGCGGATGGTCCGCGAGTGCAGTTCTTCGAGGAGGTAGAGGTCCAGCAGCCCGTCCGACAGGCTCGGGGCGGGCAGCGCCAGCAGCCGCTCGCCATACATCCGGCCGTTCGCCGCGGCGATCAGGACGGCCCGGCCGTTGAACACCCGCTCCCCGACCTGGACCCGCGCCTGGAAGGGGTCGAATCCGCTCGACAGCAGGAGCAGGGCGGCGACGTAGTAGACCGACCGGTTGCGGGCCAGCCGGTACCGGGCCCGGAGGGTGTTCACCATCTTGACGACCTGGACGTCGTACCCCAGGCCGAAGATATTCAGGAAGTACCGGTTGTTGACCTTGCCGACGTCGATCGGGCAGACCTGGCCGGCCAGGAGCACGTCCACGGCCCGCTCCGGATCCCTGGGGATGCCGAGCGCGCGGATGATCTCGTTCCCGGTGCCGCAGGGGATGATGCCGAGCGTCAGGTTCACGCCGCTCGTAAGGATCGCGTTGACGGCCCCGTTGAGCGTGCCGTCCCCGCCGATGACGGCCACCTGGTCAAACGAGGTCCGCGCGGAGGCGAGGAATTCCGACAGCATCGGGGCGGTGGCCTCCCCGGTCGGCGCGACGATCAACTCGTACTCCCGGTCGTGGCGCTTGAACGCGTTGGTGACCAGAGGCAGGACGTCGCGCGCCCGCCCGCCGCCGGAGCGAAGGTTCGCCACGATCAATGTCGCCGGCATACCGTCACTCCTCTAACGGTCCACGCCCTCGTGCGTGTGGCAGCCGCATGGGCAAACATTGGGGACACCCACCCTTGGGCAGGGGGGCACGGACCGATATGATAACGTCTTCCAACCCCTTATTATCCCTGGAAAGCCAAGATGTGTCAATTTTCGCCGAAAATCTCTTCACCACTCCTCCGCACGACTGCGGAGGAATCGACCTGGGGGCGTAGAACCCCCCGCAGCGTCGACGTTCGGCACTCGGGGGCCTCCGGCGTACGCCGGGAGGGCTCAGGCTCGGCCCTGCGGCCTTTTATGGAGGTGGGTGGTGGCATACGCGGGAGGCGCGTCTGAGTTCGGCGTCCGCCCGGCCGCGCTGGGGCGACGGGGGATGGTCGCCTCGGCCAATCCGCTCGCGACGCAGGCCGGGCTGCGGATGCTGGCCGCCGGGGGCAATGCCGTCGACGCCGTGGTCGCGACCGCCGCGGCTGTCACGGTCGTGGAACCCTACTTCTCCGGGCTCGGCGGGATCGGCATTACTGTGATCACGCTGCCGGGCGGCGAGACCCGTACGCTGAACTTCATGGGGCGTTCCCCGGATCACGCGCGCGCGGAGATGTTCACGGACGAGACCCAGGATATCGGCCCGATGGCGCCGATGGTGCCCGGGATCGTCGCGGGATGGGCGCGCCTGCACGGGGAGTTCGGCCGCCTGCCGATTGCGCAGGTGCTCGAGCCGGCGATTGAGCTCGCCGATGGGGGCGCTCCGGTGACCCGGTTCGACTTCGAGCGCTCGGCCCAGGCGGTCGATCGGCTGAGGCCGCACCCGGACGCCGTGCGGACCTACCTCAACGATGGCCGGCCCCATGAAGCCGGCGAGACGCTCCGCCAGCCCGGCCTGGCGGCGACCCTCCGGACGCTCGCCGGGGACGGCTGGATGGCCTTCTACGACGGCGCGCTGGGACGGACGATCGCGACCTACCTGTCCGAGCACGGCGGGTTGATCACCGAAGACGACCTGCGCCGCTATCCCGAGACGCTCAAGTGGGAACCGCCCCTGCGGGCCATGTACCGGGGCTACGAGCTCCGGACGACCCCGCCGCCCAGCAGCGCCGTGCAGATTCTCCAGACACTGCGCATTCTCGAGGCGTTCGACCTGGACGACCTGGAGCACCTCGGTCCGGACTACGTGGCGCTGGTGGCGGAGGCGATCCGGCTCGCCCGCATGGATGCGGCGGCGCACGTCGCGGATCCGCTGTTTGTCGAGGTGCCGCTGTCCTGGATGCTGAGCGACGAACGCACCCACGAACTGCGGGCCGAGGTCACCCGCCGGCTGGAGGGGGTGCGGGGACGGTCACGGCGTGCGCGGAGCGACCGCGCCGATCGCACCGGCGTCCGCCGGCGCATCGCCGCCCGGCGCCGCGGCGGCAGGATCCGGCGGGCCCGCAGAGCCCCCGAGCGGTCCACCACCCACCTGGCGGCCGCGGATGAGAGCGGGCTGGCCGTCAATATCACGCAGACCTTGGGATCCTCGTATGGATCCGGCGTCGTGATCGGGCGCACCGGCATCGCGATGAACAACGGGCACCACTGGTGCACGCTGATCCCCGGCGACCTCAAGGAGCTCAAGCCCGGCAAACGGCGGGAGTCGCCCACCTCGCCGGTGCACGCCTTCGGGCTGCACGGGGCGCCCGTCGGGCCCACGCATTCCTTCGGGATCGATCCCCTTGGGCCGGCGCACGCCGCCAAGGGCGGACGGCTCGCCTTCATGATCGGCACGCCCGGCTCCTATGGGATTCCGCAGACGACCGCGCAGATGATCATCAACCTCGTGGACTTTGGAAAGAACATCCAGGACGCGATCGCCGCGCCCCGCTTCCGGTGGCAGGACGACGTCGGCGATCCGATCCCCCCGAAGGTCCTGCTGCTGGAAGGGCGGTTCCCGCCGCCCGTCCAGAAGGCCCTCGCCGCGCGCGGCTACCGCCTTGAGATCCTCGAGGACTGGTCGATGCGGGTGGGCGGGGGCCAGGGGATTGTGTTCCGGGAAGACCGCTGGATGATGGGCGGGGCGGATCCGCGGCGCAACGGCTACGCGATGGGGTGGTAGCGGCGGCGGTCCGGTCCGAGAGGGGGGACATCGATGCACGTGACAAACTGGGGGATGTTCTTGTTGGGCGTGTATCTGGTCCTCGCCGGGCTGACCTCGCTTGGAGTGTTTGGCTATTCGGGCGTCACTATCCAGGTCGGCAGCACTAACCAGTCGTTCGTCCAACTGACCAGCCTCATCGGGCTGGTGGCCGGCGTCCTGATCTTGATGGAGCACTCGCGCGGCCGGTAGTGGGCGGTGAGGGACTCGCTGGCTGGGCGCATTCGAAGTATCGCCGACGGCCTGGACGGTACAATGGGGGTGTACGTCCGCGCCGTGGCGACGGGAGAGGAGACCGAGCTCAACGCCGACCGGCCGTTCCAGATGGCCAGCGTGTTCAAGATTCCCATCCTGGCCGAACTGCTCTATCAGGCGCATGCGGGGCGGCGATCCCTCGAGGACCGCATCATCCTCACCAGTGAGATGAAAGCCCCGGGCTCGGGCGTCCTCAAGGAACTCTCCGCGGGGACGCCGCTCACGGTGCGCGACCTCGCGACGCTCATGATCATCGTCAGCGACAACACGGCGACCGACATCCTGCTGGGGCTCGTGACCAAAGAGGCCGTCAACAGTCGCCTCCGGGCGTGCGGGCTCGAACGCACCACGGTCGCCATGTCCTGCCGTGAGCTGCTCTGCGATCTCGTCGGCTTGGGCGGCGCGCCCGACACCCCCGAGAACCGGCAGGTGGCGGCCGAGCGCCTCAAGCGGCGGGAGCTCGACCCGAACAGCCGCGTCTACCGGGACGAGCGCGCCAACACGACGACCCCGCGGGAGATGGCCGGCCTGCTCGGGCACGTGCTCCGGCCCACGCTCAGCGGCGGCGGGCCGCCCGGCCCCCTGCCCCCCAGCGTGTGCCGGCAAATGCTGGACATCATGCGCCGGCAACAGGTCCGGGACCGGCTCCCGCTGCTCCTCGCGCCCGCGGTCGACCTCGCGCACAAGACCGGATCGGTGAGCCGGGTGAGCAACGACGCCGGGATCCTGTACGCGCCGAAATCTCCCTGCATCGTGACGGTGTTCACGAGGGACCTCGCCGACGACCTCAAGGGACGCATGGCAATCGCGCAGGTTGGGCAGGCCGTCTACGAGGCCTACTCGTGACAGAGGAGAACTTCCGGGGCCGTTGAACGGCCCATCGAGAGTCCGCCCGCCGTTCCTCTGGGGGATAGGAAGGGGGGGCCACATGCAGGCGATCCTGTCCCAGCGGCGCTTCCAGGTGCTCGGAACCGCCTGGCTGGCGTGGTTCGTGAACTACCTGGATCGAACGAAGACCGCCGCCCTGCTGCCGCTCATCATCGTTTCTCTGGGGATGACGACGAAGCAGACGGGCCTCGTCCTCTTCTGGTTCTTCCTCGGCTACGCGTCCGTCCAACCGTTTGCCGGTTTCCTCACCGATCTCGTCGGCCCGAAACGAGCGCTGGCGCTCGCCGTCGGCGCGTTTTCTGTGTTCACCTGGACGATGGCGCTGGTGGGGAACTGGCAGGAACTGGCCCTCCGGAACCTGCTCTTCGGGATCGCCCAGGGCTTCGAGGTGACGGCCGGTGCCCGCCTCACGGCAACCTGGTTCCCGGTCGCGACCCGGGGCCGGGCGTTTGCCTTTCATCAGACGGCGTACACGATCGCGCCCATCCTGGTGCCGTTCGTCGCCGTCCCGATCGCCCAGGCGACGGGGTCCTGGCGGTGGTCGTTCATGGTGATCGCCTTTTTCGGGCTCCCGGTTCTGGCGGCCATCGACCACTTCATCGTGGACCGCCCGGAGCGGGATCCCCGTGTGACCAAGGAAGAGCTGAGGGTCATCTTCGGTGCGGACGAACTGCGGAAGAAGCGCGGCGAGATCACCGATCCGGCCCGCGCGCATCGTGCGGAAGAGCTTCCCCCCGGCGAGCGCGTCACCCCGTACTCGGAGATCTTCCTCAATCGCAATGTCATGCTGATGTTCCTGGCGAGTTTCTTCAGCCTGCTGGCCTCCTGGGGCCTGACAACGTGGCTGCCAACGTATGGAGTCCAACAGCTCAAACTGCCGCTGCTCGTGGCCGGGACGCTGGCCTCCGTCGTCTATCTCGGCGCGCTCTGCGGGGTGGTGACCGGCGGCATCCTGTCGGACACGGTGTTTGGCACCAAGCGGACACCAATCTGGCTGCTGGGCGGCCTGGTCATG
>DATHLI010000132.1:0-10456 GCA_035488355.1 bacterium
AGACCCGCGCCCCGGGCGTAGCGGCGACGCGGGCGCGCGGGCCGCACGTCCGGCCGCCGCCGGCTAGGGCCCCTTCCGCGCCTGCAGGTGGGGAGCGCCGCAGGCCCCCTCGGGCAGGGGCCACGTTTCCTGGATGGCCGCGGCCGCCAGCGCGATCCCGCGGGCGTTCCAGTGGACATCGTCCGGCCAGTAGAGGTACCGCTCGCGCTTCAGCTGGCGTGCCGCTTCAGCCGAGAGGAGCGGGGTCAGATTGAGGACGGGGATGCCCGCGGCCCGCAGGGCGCTCTCCAAACGATCGAGATAGCCGCCCGCCCCCCGGCCGTCGGGCGCCTGATCGACGAGAAACGGCCGGTACACCGTGTACTTGCTGGGCACGAGGACCACCCGCAGGTCGAAGCGGGCCTTCTGCAGCTCGTCCCGCAGCCAGCGCCAGTAGGGGAGCGCCACCGGCCGCCGGTGGTAGAAGTTCTGCACCTCGGGCGTCCAAAACGCCATCGCATCCCCGTTGGAGACGGTCGCCTTGACGGCGTTCGCGGCATACCCATTGGGCAGCATGCGGTCGTCTTGCAGGGTCCGGAGCGCGCGCTCGCTCAGGATCTGGAGCGGCGACACCGTGAGGATGCCTCTGAGCCGGCCGGTCACCCTGCGGCTCTCCTCCGGCATCTGCGCGGCGAGCTTCCGGAGCGGCGTCTCGCGGGGTTGCGGGACCTCCGCGTCCTCGGCGTAGACGCGGATGACCAGGCGATGGCGCACGGTGAGCCGGCGCGCCGCGGCCAGAATCCGGTCGGGAACGACATCCCGCGCCTCGGTGGCGGCGTTGTACACGACGCAGGGGCCGAGCGCGCTCAGCCTCGAGGAGAGCGTTTTGTCATCGCTCGCCCCGACCCCCGCGGCGAACGAATCCCCGGCAAGGATCGCGCCGATCTCCCCGTCGAGCGCGTGGGCGGCGTTGCGGTACCCCAGCGCATCCGTGGTGAAGCGGACGGGCCGGTACTCCCGCGGCTCGCGGAGATTCCCGATCCCCGCCACGTCGCCGTACGACCGCGCGTTGTAATACTGGCGATTGGGCTCGTACGTCGCGCCCACCGGGCGATAGGGAAGGAGCGCGTCCGAGGGTCGAAACGTCAGCGGGTCGATCGGCACAACCCGGAACGCGAACGCGACCCGCAGCGCGAGATCCACGAGGAGCACCGCGGCGAGGAGGCGCGGGATCACGCGTCCCAGCTGCCGGCCCCGGCCGCGGGCCTGGTCTGTTCCAGCCATACGTTCACTGAAGTATCATGAGGGGCCGGCGAGACCAACCGGGTGAGCCCAGGATCCGGATCTGAGGGGAATTCCCCGCGGCTGGGGAGACTCACCGGGTGAGCCCAGGGATTGAATCTGCGGCGATCCCCGGACGGGTCCGGGCCATTCCTCGAAACTCAGGGCGTGAGTATGAGCGGCTTCCTCACCGGCAGCGGCGCTGGGACAGGCCCGGCGGCGCGCGCCCGTTCCGGCAGTGGGTGTCTTCGCACAGGATAGACTTGAGAAAAAGCGAACGGTTGAAAACAGTCTTCACCGTTGAGGGATGCCCAATCCGGAGGGGCAGGGGTCCTGGTGGGCCTCGCAGTCTTCAAAACTGCCGACGGGCCTTGCGGCTCGTGGTGGGTTCGATTCCCACTCCCCTCCGCCATGACCTTGTCGTGGGGCTGAGCGCAATCGGATGACGCTCGAGGAGTGGGCGACCCTCACCTTCCAGTTCCGGTACCACATCCTGCGCACGGCCTCGCGAAACGCCGCGCCGCAGATGAAAGATCCTTCATGACATCCTGGGAACACACCCCCCGGTTTTCATCCGATATTCAACGAACGGCCGGCGACGTTAGGATGAGGGCACGGCGCAACGTGATCAAAGGAGAACGGCCCGGTCGTGGCCCTCCTGATTATCGAGGACGAGCAGAAGATCCGCGAAGTGCTCCGGCGCGGGCTCGAGGAAGAAGGGTACGCGGTGGAGGTCGCCGCCGACGGAGAGACGGGGCTTGAGCTGGCCTCCGCCAAGGCGTACGAACTGATCATCCTCGATCTCCTCCTGCCGGGGCGCGACGGCCTCGACATCTGCCGGATGCTGCGGGCCCAAGGCACCACGATCCCGGTGCTGATGCTCACCGCCCGCGATGCCGTCTCCGATCGGGTGACGGGGCTGGACATCGGGGCCGACGACTATTTGACCAAGCCCTTCGCCTTCGAGGAGCTGCTGGCCCGGGTCCGCGCGCTCCTTCGCCGGGATCGTTCGGCGCGGCCCGCGGTGCTCCGCGTGGCGGACCTGACCTTGGATCCCGCGACCCGAGCCGTGACTCGTGGAGAGCGGACCGTGGAGCTCACCACCCGCGAGTATCAGGTGCTGCAGCTCTTGATGCGGCACGCCGGGCAGCCCGTCAGCCGGGCGATCATCGAGGAACGGGTGTGGGGTTCCGGCACCGACATCGGCAGCAACGTGGTCGAAGCCTACATCCGCCTCCTCCGCCGCAAGGTCGACTTCGGGCATGCCACGAGACTCATCCACACGGTCCGCGGGGTCGGGTACGTCCTGAAGCCATGAGGCTCTCATGAGCATCCGGGTGCGGCTGACGGCCTGGTACACGGGGATCATGGCCCTCAGCGTGGTGGCGCTCGGGTTGGTGCTCTACGCGTTGTACGCGAACTCGTTGTGGGCGCGCGCAGAGGACGCGCTGCGCACCCGCGCGGAGCAGATCGCGATGAAGGTGGAGCCCACGGACCCCCAGGACCGCAGCGACCCGGTGGGCGCGTTGGTCAAGGTCGAGAGCCCATCCCTCCTCGAGCGCCTATCGGCCGCCGGGATGATGATCCAGATCAGCGACACCGCCGGCAGCGTCGTCGGGCGATCGTCCTCACCCGGGTCGGACAGGATTCCCTTGGGGCCCGCCGTCCGCCGCGCGCTTGGCGGCCGGGAGCTGTTCGAGCGGACCGTGGTGGCCGATGTCGGGCCCGTCCTGCTCTACACGTCCCCCGTCACCCACAGGGGCTCAATCATTGGGGCGCTCCAGGTGGCGACCCCCGTGGAGTCGATCGAGGAGCCGCTGGACCGCCTGCGCTGGCTGCTGCTGTTCCTGGGGGCCGGAGCGCTTGTCGTGGCGGCCGTGGGCGGCCATCTGCTGGCCGTGCTCACGCTGGCTCCGATCGATCGGATCACCAAGACGGCGCGCGCGATCGGCACCGGGAGCCTGGGCCGGCGGCTCCACCTGCGGGGAGCCAACGACGAAGTGCGCCGGCTGGCGCAGGCGTTCGACGAGATGCTGGACCGGATCGACGGCACGCTCGAACGGGAGCGGCAGTTCACGGCCAACGTGGCGCACGAGCTCCGGACTCCGCTGACGATCCTGAAAGGGGAATTGGAGGTGGCCCTGCGGCGGGAACGGCCCCCGGGGGTGTACCGCGCGGCCATGGCGAGCATGAAGCAGGAGGTGGACCGGCTCGTCCGTCTGGTGGAAGACCTGCTGATTCTGGCCCGGGCCGACGCGGGCGTCCTCAGGCTCGACCTCCGCGCCACTGCTGTGGACACCATGGTGCGGTGGGCCGAGGGTCAATTCCGGGCGGCCGCCGGCGAGAAAGCGGTTGCGCTCGCGGTCGAGGGGACGGAGTCGCTGCACGTGCTGGGGGATCTGGATTGGCTGCGGCAGGTGTTCACCAATCTTCTCGACAACGCGATCAGATACACCCCGGCGGGAGGCACCATCCGCCTGACCTGGGATCGGGACGGCGCGTTTGCCCGGGTGCGGGTGATCGATACCGGATGCGGGATCGCCGTCGAGGATCTGCCCCATCTGTTCGACCGCTTCTATCGAGCCAACCGCGTCCGGGCCCAGGCGTCCGGCGGGAGCGGGCTCGGCCTGGCCATTGCGCAGTCGATCGCCAAAGCGCACGGGGGCCGCATCGACATCGAGAGCCGGATTGGATCCGGGACCACCGTGACCGTCTGGCTGCCCCTGGCGGATGCCGTCGAGACGGAACCCGCGCCGGGCGGCCACTGAGCGCGCGTTCTCCGCGCCGGCGCGCCGGCGGCGCCGGCTCAGCGGGACGCAGACGCGAGCTAGTGGGCGTCCGTGGGCGTCCGGATGACCACCACTTCGCTGCGCGCGTATTCTTTGTCGCCCGTGAACAGCGAACAGTCCACCGTGACGTGCCCTGCCTCGAGCGCCTTCACCCGCCCCCGAAGCGTGAGGGGGCCTCTGATGAGCGGCGGGCCCAGGATGATGATCCGCAGGGATGTGGCCGTGTACTGGAACGCCGGCTCGGCTCCCAGGGGCCGGCCCGATGCCTGCTGCGCGGCGGCCATGGCGGCGCCGATGCTGTGGCTCGCGATCAGATCGGTGATGGTCAGGCCATCGAGGCCTTCCTGAGCCCCTCGTCCCGCGACGGCCCTCGGCTCCCACGCGCAGACGTTCTCTTCGCTCGACAAAAAGCTAGTGAGGTGCCACCCCCGTATGCTGTAGTGCGCACACTGGCACCGGTAATTGCGCTGGCCCGCCTGCTGGTCGATCAGGTCCTCCCGATTCATGACGGGAGCGCTCGCAGCATGCAAAAGTCTCCCGCCTCCTGTACGCGGAGGAGGGCTGCGCCGCGGGATTCCCCCCGTGCGTTTCAGACGCCGAGGAGGGATGCGCCGAGGGAATTCCTCCTGCCTTCATCCAAGGTGCTGAAAAATTCGCAAAAACGATCGTCCTTCGATGACCGCCCGGACACAAACGAACCATCCGATCGATGGTCTTCCCCAGACGATCGACGCCGGCGGCCAAGGGATCGTCTGCGTCGCGTCGAACCCGTGCGCGGGTTATCCCGTCCGCGCATCTTCCCAGGAGGGGCACGACATGAAGGTCGGGGTGGTCTTTCCCCAGACCGAGATCGGCCAGGATCCCACGGCCGTGGCCGACTTTGCCCGCGCGGCCGAAGACATAGGGTACCACCACCTGGTCGTCTACGATCACATCCTGGGCGCGGTGCCTCGGGGGACCGGGTGGATCGGGTACACCCACCGGGATCAGTTTCACGAGCCCTTCGTGTTGTTTGGCCATCTGGCCGCCATCACGCGCCGCGTGGAGCTGGTGACCGGGATCCTGGTGCTCCCCCAGCGGCAGACGGCGCTGGTGGCGAAGCAGGCCGCCGAGGTCGACGTGCTGAGCGGCGGGCGGCTGCGGCTGGGGGTCGGCGTGGGGTGGAACAGCGTGGAGTATGAGGCGCTGGGGCAGGACTTCCACTCCCGGGGCGCCCGCATTGAGGAGCAGATTGCCGTCCTGCGCGCCTTGTGGACGCAGGAGGTCGTGACGTTCGAAGGCCGATGGCACCGGATCACGCAGGCCGGGCTCAACCCCCTCCCCGTGCAGCGCCCCATTCCCATTTGGATGGGCGGGGAGAGCGACACCGTCTTGCGAAGGATCGCCCGCCTTGCCGACGGCTGGCTCGCGGGAGGAACCCTGCGCACGCCGGCCACCCGGCTTCCCGAAACTCCCGGCGGGTATCCGGCCATGGTCGACCGGCTGCGCCGCTACGCGCTCGAAGCCGGACGCGATCCGGCGGCGATCGGGCTGGAGTGCCGGATCAACTACGCCGCCGGGCCGGCGGAGTGGATTCGGCAGGCGGCGGAGTGGCGCCGAATCGGAGGCACCCACCTCAGCGTCAATACCATGCGGGCGGGCCTGGCCTCGCCCCGGGCGCATCTCGACGCGATTCGCCGCGCGTGGGAGGTCCTGGCGGGCGCGTCCTAGGGGCATATGCCTCACGCATACGGAAGGTGATTGACATGAACGTCAGGCTGACCCTAGTATGAGAGGGAATTTGGCGTCGGCGCCGCGGGAGGGCAGCCGGGTGACGACCTTCTATCAAATCGGCGAGGTATGCCAGCGGAGCGGGCTCACGCAGCGGGCGCTCCACTATTACGACGAGATCGGCCTCCTCGTGCCCAGCGAGCGGCTGACAGGGGGCCAGCGGCTGTACACCGCGGCCGACCTCGAGCGCATCGAGCGCATCAAGAGCCTCAAGCGGCTGCTCGGGTTGTCCTTGAGCGAGATCAAGCGGATGCTGGATGCCGACGAGGCGCGCGCCCGGTATCTCACGACCGCCCAGACCACGCCGGATCCCGCGCGCCGCCACAAAGCGGTGGAGAGCGCGCTGCGGGTCACGGAGGACGAGCTGCAGTCGGTCCGCGAGAAGGTCCAGCAGCTGTCGCACCTTCAGCGGCAGCTCGAGCGGCAGGTCAGGGAGATCCGCAGGCTCGGCGCCGCGGCCCCCGCGGGTGGATCGCCGGCTCCTGAAGGGATAGGCGGGCGATCGTGACGCGCGGTTCCTGGATCTGGATCCCGTCGGTCGTTGCGGCTTTGGGCCTGGGCCTGGTCCTCGGGCGCGGCACGGCCCCTGTCCCTGCCGGCAAACCGGCCGGCGCCGACCCGCCCCCGGCCGCCTCGCCCAAAGGCCGGACTCCGGCACCGCCGCTCGTGGGGGTGGCGCATCCCAAGCGCGTCACGATTCCGGTCACGCTCTCGCTGACGGCCAACATCTCCTCGCTCAGGACCGCCGTCCTCTACTCGAAGACCGCCGGCTACCTGGAGACGGTGACGGTCCGGCCCGGGGACCCCGTGAAGACCGGGCAGCTGGTGGCGGTGGTCGACCACGCCCAGCTCGACGCCCAGGTCGCCCAGGCGGCCGCCACGGCGCTTGCCGCGCAGTCCGGCGTGCAGACCGCGGTGGTGGCGGTCGCTACCGCCCATGCGCAGCTGGTCAACGCCGAGGCCCAGGTCCAAAGCGCCAAGGCCGGGGTGGTCAAGGCCCGCGCGCAGTTGCAGGACGCGCAGGCGACCCAGGCCCGCATCGCGGATCTGGTCCGGCAGGGCGCGGCCGCGCAGCAGAACCTCGACGATGCGGTCGCCCAGGTCCAGTCCGCCCAGGCGAGCCTGGACGCTGCGGCGGCCCAGGTCGCCCAGGCCGACGCGCAGGTCGCGGCGGCGCGGCAGCAGGAGGCCTCGGCGGGCATGCAGGTGCAGACCCAGCAGGCGCAGGCGGCGTCTCAGGCGGCCGCGCTGCAGAACGCCCGCCTGGCCGTGGCCAACGCCACGATCACCGCTCCCTTTGACGGCATCGTCGTCAGCCGGAGCCTCGATCCGGGCGCGTACGTCGCGCCCGGGACCTCCACCCCGATCGTGACGATCGCCGACCTCGGCCAGATCGATGTTCTCGTCAACGTCACGGAGGTGCAGATCGCCGCGATTCAGCGGGGCGCCCCTGTGCAGATCGTGGTCGACGCGTATCCGGACCGGACGTTTCGAGGCACGGTCAGCAGGATCGCCGGCGGGGCGGACCCCATCACCCGCACGGTGCAGGTGGAGATCGACATCGCCAATCCCGGCCATCTGCTCCGTCCCGGCATGTACGCCACCGCCCAGGTGTCGGCGGGAGCGGACCGGGATGTCCTGGTCGTGCCGCTGGGGGCGCTGGTGACCGTCGGCGACCAGCACTTCGTGTGGGTGGTCAAAGACAGCGCGGTCACCCAGCAGCCGGTGACCGTCGGCCGCGCCACCGGAGAGGTGGTCGAGATCACGGCGGGCCTCAGCGAAGGCGACCAGATCGTCGCCCGCGGCGCCGATCTCGTCCGCGAAGGCCAGCGGGTCCGGGCGGTCCCCGTCGCCGGCCTGTAGGAGGGTCCGTGTTTCTGACCCGCGGGGCCACCCGCAACCCGGTCTTCGTCCTGATGGCGAGCATCGCCGTCGTGGTGCTGAGCCAGATCGCGCTGGCCCGGCTGCCCACGGACCTGTTCCCAAAGATCACCATTCCCGTGATTACGGTGAACACGAACTATCGGGGCGCGAGCCCGGAAGCGGTCGAGCGCACCGTCACCTACCCGATCGAGCAGGCCGTCACCCGGGTGGCCGGGGTGCAGCAGATCCTCTCGAGCACCCGGCAGGGGAACAGCGACATCGACGTGTGGTTCAACTGGGGGACCGACCTGAACAACACCGAGGTCGAGATCATCCAGGGCGTCCAGCGCGTCATGCGGAACCTGCCGACGGGGGTCAGCCAGCCCTTCATCTCTAAGTTCGATATCTCCAACATCCCGGTCGTGCAGGTGGTGGTGGGAGGCGGAGGGCTCGACGCGCGCCAGTTGTACGATCTCGCCTACAACACCATTGAGCCGCAGCTCGAGCGCCTGCCGGGGGTCTCCCAGGCCTTCGTCAACGGCGGGCTGGTGCGGCAGTTCAACGTCGGCGTGGATCCCAACAAGCTGGTGGCGGCGGGCCTGACGCTCCCGGACGTCCAGAGCGCCATCGTCAAGTACAACGCGCTCATCCCGTCCGGCAGCCTCCGCAACACCCGCATCGACTACCAGTTGAACGTGCCCTCGCTCCTGCAGAGCGTCCCGGCGATCCAGGACGTCGTCATTACAACCCACGGCGGCGTGCCGGTGCACATCCGGGACGTCGCGCAGGTGGAGGACGCCGCCGCCGACCAGACCCAGATCGTCCACGTCGACGGCAGGCCGGGCGTGCTCATGTTCGTCGCGCGGCAGCCCGACGCCAATACCATCCAGACGGTCGACGAGATCCGGGCCGCCCTCCCACGCCTCACCGGCGTGCCGCCGGGCGTGACGCTGTCGCTGGGCTTCGATCAGTCCCGGTACATCCGCGCCGCCATCCAGACCCTCGGGCGCGAGGCGATCGCCGGCGCGGTCCTCACGTTCGGCGTCGTCCTGGTGTTTTTGCGGAGCTTCTGGAGCCTGGTCATCGTCGGGCTCGGCATCCCGCTGTCCGTGTCCAGCGCCCTGCTGCTGCTCTACTTCACCGGCCAGACCCTCAACGTCTTCACGCTCGGCGGGCTGACGCTGGCGATGGGGCGTCTGGTGGACGACGCCATCGTGGTGCGGGAGAACATCACGCGCCACCTCACCGTCCCCGGCCGCAGCGTGCTCGAGGCGGTGGTCACGGCCACGCAGGAGGTGGGGCTCCCGGTCCTGGCCTCCACCGCGTCGACGATCGCGGTGTTTTTCCCGGTGGTCTTCCTCAGCGGGATCGCCCAGCGGCTCTTCGTGCCCATGGCCCTGACCATCATCTTCGCCCTCGGCGCGTCCTACGTGGTGTCGATGACGATCGACCCGGTGCTGAGCACCAAGCTGCTGCGCGCGGGCGTGCCGAACATCGAGGGCGGCGGTATCGTGGCGCGGTTCAACCGCTGGAGCGAGGGGCTGATGGACGGCCTCGACCTGGGCTATCAGCGCGCCCTGGGCTGGACGCTCCGGCACCGCGGGGTGGTCCTGGCGGGGATCGGGGTGGTGTTCGCGCTCTCCGTGGCCGCCGCGCGGGGGATCGGGACCGAGTTTTTCCCTGCGACCGATGAGAGCCAGTTCCAGATCAACCTGGAGGCCCCCCAGGGGACCGCGGTGCAGGTGACTTCCGTCATCGCCGAGCAGGTGGCCGGAATCGTCCGCCAGGTCGCCCCCCCGCACGACATCGTGACCATCTACACGAACGCCGGAATCCCGTCCGCCGGCGGCGGATTCGGCGGGAACGCGGGGACGAACGCCGCGAACGTCCAGGTCCGGTTGGTGCCGCCGACGCAGCGCCGCGAGTCCGCCGACGATCTCGCCAACAGCGTCCGCAGGGCGCTTGCGGGCAAGTTCCCCGGCATCCAGCTGTTCGTCCGGACCGGCGGCCTCCAGAACCGGGTCGTCAACTTCGGCTCGGCGGCGCCGATCGATATCCAGCTCCTGGGGTTCGACCAGCAGGTCGGCGCGCAGTTTGCCCGGGAGGTCGCGGGGATCGTCTCGGCGACCCCCGGCACCGCCGATGTGCAGATTACCCCGCGCGGCCAGTACCCCGCCTTCACCGTGGCCCTGAACAGCGAGAAGGCGGCCCAGCTCGGCCTGGCCACCACCACGGTCGCCAACGCCATCGACATGGCGATGGCGGGGAACGTGGGGACCGCCAGCCAGTTCATCGACCCGGTCACGGGGAACGAATACAACATCGTCGTCCGGCTGATGAACCAGTACCGGAGCCATCCCGAAGATCTGGCCAACGTGCCGCTGGCCGTCCTCGCCGACCCCGGTCCGGGGTCGGCACCCCCGGCCGCGCCGCTGGTGCCGGTCCGGGTGCGGGATGTCGCGCGGATCGCGCTGGGGAGCCAGCCGCTCCAGATCAGCCGCAAGAACGAGCAGCGCGTGATCGATGTCACCGCGAACGTCATCGACCGCCCGCTGGGAGCGGTCTCGCAGGAAATCGCCGACCGGCTGAACCGGCTGCCGTTTCCCGCGGGGTTCACCTACCACATGGCCGGACAGACCGAGCAGCAGCAGAGCGCCTTCGGCAGCCTCGGCTTCGCGCTGGCGCTGGCCCTCATGCTCGTCTACATGATCATGGCGTCGCAGTTCCAGTCGCTCGTGGACCCGTTCGTGATCATGTTCACCGTGCCGTTGGGG
>DATHLI010000133.1:0-2164 GCA_035488355.1 bacterium
CCGGGTGCTCGCCGACGGCGAGGAGATCACCCGTCCCCGGCGGGACCTCGCCATGGTCTTCCAGCACTTCGGCCTGTTCCCCTGGAAGACGGTGTCCGGCAACGTCGCGTACGGGCTGCGCGTGCAGGGCCGCCCCGACCAGGAGGTCCGCGCGACCGTCCGGCATTACCTCGAGATGGTCGGCCTTCAGGGCTTCGAGGGACACTATCCGTATCAGCTCTCCGGGGGGATGCAGCAGCGCGTCGGGCTGGCGCGCGCCTTTGCGGTGGACCCCAGCGTGCTCCTCATGGACGAGCCGTTCGGCTCCCTCGATGCGCAGACGCGCGAGGTGATGCAGGGGGAACTCCTCCGCCTCTGGCGGATCCAGCGGAAGACGCTGGTGTTCGTCACCCACAGCATCGACGAGGCGATCATCCTGGGAGACCGGGTCGCCCTGATGACGCACCGGCCCGGCCGCATCAAAGAGCTCATCGATGTGGGCATCCCCCGGCCGCGCGATCCCGAGGCGGTGCGCGGGTCTCCCCGGTACGCGACCCTTCGCCGCTACATCTGGAACGAGCTGAGGCCGGAAGTGGCCAGGAGCGGGGACGCGCCGTGACGGGCCGGCTCTCCCCCACGGCGATCCGCAGTCTGTCGGTGCTGATCGGGCTGGCGGCGTGGGAGATCTACGGCCGGGCCATCCACACGGTGATCTTCGCCTACCCCTCTCAGATCGGCCGGGCGTTCGCCGAGCTCACCCGCACGGGCGAGCTGTGGTTCTACCTGCGCGGCAGCCTCGTGGTCCTGGCGCTGGGTCTCGCGCTGGCGATCGCGATCGGCATCCCGGTCGGGGTGGTCATGGCCCGTGGGGCCACGGTCGAGTACGCGCTGGAGCCCTACATCAACGCCCTCTACGCGACGCCCACCGTGGCCCTGATCCCGCTGATCGTGCTGTGGGCCGGGTTCCAGGTGAAGGCCAAGGTGATCCTGGTCTTCCTCTTCTGCGTCTTCCCCGTCCTCATCAACACCTATCAGGGGGTCAAGCACACCGACGCGAAGCTGCTCGAGGTTGCCCGGTCCTTCTGCGCGGGTGAGTGGTCGATGTGGCGCGACCTGATGGTGCCGTCCGCGGCTCCGTACATTCTTGCCGGGATCCGGCTGGGCATCGGGCGGGGGCTCGTCGGGATGATCGTCGCCGAGTTCTACACGGCGATCACCGGGCTCGGCTACATGATCGTCCAGTACGCCAACAACTTCCGGACCGACCGGCTGTTCGTCCCGATCGTCGTGCTCATGATCCTGGGGGTCGGCCTGACGAGCCTGCTGCGGAGGATCGAGCGCTCCGTGGCGCCCTGGCTGCACGTGGCGCAGCAAGAGTAGCGTCGAGACGCGAGGAGGGGGAGCGCACATGTCCAAGACGCAGGGACGGCATCTCATCGCCGGAATCCTCATCGCCGTCGCGCTCGTGGGCGCCGGCGGGGCGGCACGGGCGCAGCCGAAGCTCCGTGTGCTGGGGCTGGCGATGCCGACGACTCCGCCCAACCTCGTGCACATTCCGCCGTGGGTCGCCCAGGAGACGGGCATCTTCGCCAGGTACGGCATCGAGGCCAAGATCTTCACGTTCGAGGGCGGCCCCGCCGCCCTGCGCGCCCTCATCGGCGGCCATGGGGACGTCCAGATCGCCGCGCCCGGCGTGCCCCCGTTCATCGCGGCGACCGCGCGCGGAGGGGACTTCAGGGCGGTCGGCACGTACGCCATGAAACACCCGGTGGCGATGGTGGTTCAGGCGGAGATCAAGCGGTGCGAGGACCTGCGCGGGAAGAAGATCGGGACGCCCGGAGGCGCCGGCGCGTACGCCGAAGTGATGGCGCGGGCGGTGCTGCAGTCCTGCGGGCTCACGCCCCGGGATGTGCAGTACCTCAACATCGCCACAGGCTCGCGGGTCCCCGCCCTGGCGACCGGCCAGGTGGACGCGTTCGTCATCCACGTCGACCAGGTCTTTGAGGCGGCGAAGGTGAAGCCCTCGCTGCACATCCTGGCCTACCTCTCCGACGTGCTCCCCAAAGGCTGGTACGCCGCCTACGTGACCACCGGCGATGTCATGCGCAACGATCCCAAACTGCTGCAGGACGCCGTCTCGGCGCTGGTGGAGGCCAACCGGTTCATCTACAAGAACCGCGGCCGC